>JAYUDU010000401.1:0-4089 GCA_043739605.1 Acidimicrobiales bacterium
TCTGGCTGCTCGACGAGGTCACCGCCGTCCCCGGCTGGACGACCGCCATCAAGTTCCTCCGCGACAACACCGCATTCGGCGAGGACACCGTGGTGTGCACGGGCTCGTCGTGGGACGCCGACGCGCAGGCCGAGCGTGATCTCTTCGCCGGCCGAGCGGGCGCGACCAACACTCGCCGATCGCGGCTGCTCCTTCCGATGCGATTCCGTGACGTCGTCGCGGCCACCGAACGCGGCGTTGCGCTGCCGGAGCCCGTCGCCCCATGGGATCTGCAAGGGCCCGCCGCCGCCGCTGCTGCGAGTGCGGCTGAGTTCGCGACCGAGGAGCTCGACCTCGCGTGGCAGGCGTACCTCACCTCGGGTGGCTTTCCCCGCGCCGTCGCCGAACATCATCGAACGGGACAAGTGAGCGATGCGTTCCTCGCCGATCTCGTGGCGTGGCTGCACCAGGATGTCGACGCCGACGCACCCCCAGACTCGGTCCCGATGCTCATCGCGGGCATCCAAGACCGCACCTGCTCGCCCCTCAACCGCGCTGCAACGTCGGCTGCGCTGAACTACGCGAACCGCTCGGCGTTCGAGACGAGGCTGAGCCGCCTCACCTCCAGCTTTGCTGCGCTCTGGTGCCACCAGGTCGACGACTCCGGCCGACGCATCCCGGGCGCGCAGTCCAAGCTCTATCTCGCCGATCCACTTCTCGCCTGGATCGGCCCCCGCACGCGCGCTGGGCTCGCCACACCGGACTTCACCGCGCTCACCGAGGCAGCACTAGGGATCGCGCTCGCGGCTGCGGTGGAAGAACGTCAGCAGGGCCGACGGGCGGCAGAGGACGCGATCGGCTTTCTCCGCACGGGCAGTGGCAACGAGATCGACTTCGCGCCCATGCCCATCCCGACCGCGGCTGGGGTCTCGATGACGACGCCGCTGGAGTCGAAGTGGGTGAGCCGCAGTTGGCGCTCCGAAGCGAAGGTCCTCGAGGGTCGTCTCGGCAACGGGGTCCTCGCCACCCGGACGATCATCGACACCTCAACCCCGGCCTGGGCACTCCCCGCGCCGCTGGTGGCGCTCCTCCTCGGGTAGTCCGTCGCTCGTTGTCGGGCCGGCCGGTCACGCAGACGAACCTGGCAGACCCGCCTACGACGCTGGATCCCGGGCTCAGGCGCAGCCGAGGGATGCGTTGAGGCGGGCGCAGGCTTCGTCGAGCACGCCGTCCGGCAGCATCGTGATCCGGCGCGTCAGCAGAGCCTTCGACACCGTCCGGAGGTTGTCGAAGCTGAAGACGCACGGCTTGGCGAGGCCATGCTCCGGCCCGGACGCGAGTTCGGAGGGCAGACCCCGAATGACGCTCGTCGCCGGCACGACGACGACTGCGGCGAGAGCGTCGAGTGCTTCCGGCCGGGTGAGGAGGAGGACGGGCCGCGCCTTCTCGCCAGGCGTCTCGAACCACCACACCTCGCCCCGACGGACGGTGCTCACCAGTCGTCGTCCCACGCGACGCCCGCGGGTGCGGCGGTCGCCCATGCAGCCTCGTCGGCGGTCTGGGGCTGCGCAGCGAACGCCTCCGCGTACTGGATCGTTACGGCGGCGGAGTCGCTTTCTCGGCGGGCGCGATGCATCGCCGCCCGCAGGGCGGCGGACCGGGTGGGGCCGACGCCATCCGCGACAAGCTGGTCGAGGACCCGAAGGTCCTCATCGGTGAGTCGGATGCTGAGCACCGTCATACGCGCCAGCCTACAGGCCGTATGGCGCGTGCGTTCCGCGGTTCAGGCTGCGGCGCGGACCGTGCGCTCGAGGATGCCGAGGGTGGCCTTCAGCGCGGACTCGGGAATGATCGGCCACGCGCCACTGGCCTTCCAGTTCTCGCCGATGTTGGCCCAGTCGTAGATCGACGTGACCACGGTGCCGCCGTCAGCGGCCGGCTCGAGGCGGTAGCCGTAGTAGTGACCGATGCTCGGGAAGCCGGAGCCGGACACCTCCCAGGTGATGAAGGCGTCCTGCTCGTAGCCGGTGATGGTCACCGTGACGTCGTACTTGCCCATCGGGATGTCGCCGAGCGATTCGCGGTCCATGTGGATAATGAAGGTGTCACCGACGGCCTTGGCCGACTCGCCAGTGGAGCTCTGCAACATGCCGGACGCGTCGATCGCCACGTGGCCGGCTGGGCTGCTCACCACGTTGAAGATGGCGGCAGGCTCTGCCGGGATGGTGCGCTGGACTTCGAATCGCTCGGTCATGCGGCGCATCATGTCAGGAACGGCCAGGCTGGGGTCGATGAGGGCCGACCGCAATCTGGCTGCCGGCGCCGGGCCGTCGTGACCCCATCGGATCACGCCGCTGCGATGGCGGTGTTTGATGCACACGACTCGGGCTTCCGATCCTTGGGGTCGCGTTGGTCGCAGGTCCTTGATCTGGACCCGGCAGATGGGCGTTGCTCTGGCAGTGGCGGCTCGCCGAGTACAAGGCCAGGTTCCCCGTATGAGCCGCGAAGGCAGGTTGGTCTCCGGACATTCATGACGCCGATCTCTGGATCCATGGCGAGTCTGGGGGGACTGCTGAGCATCGAGTTCGAGGGAATCCCTGAGGCCAGGTTGCGTCAGATCGCTGCTCGCGCCAGCTGGCGTGCCCGCCGCCGTCGGTGGAGCTGACGTCCGACCCTGGGCGTCCTCGCGAAGACAAAAGGCAACGACGGCGTGATCATGCCCGCCTCGGGGACCTCCTCGTGGTGACGCTGGTGACGCTCATCCTGCAAACGCGATCGGTGCAACCTCCACCGTTTCCGCGTGGTCCCCGTGAACCTCCACCGATCGAGGGCCAGAACACCACGCGATCGGTGGAGCCTCGACGCAACCCTGCTCGAACGGTGGAGGTTGCCCGGCTGAACGCGCGGCTGGCGCTAGCGCTAGCCGTTGCGCTCCGCCGATGGCGCGGTGAGGCCGTCCATGAAGACATCGAGCATGCGCGCGGCGCGGGGCTGCCACTCGGTGCGCGGGTCGAGGCGCCGCAAGAAGCCGAGCATCAGCAGCACGTCGTCAGGGTCGAGATCACTGCGGATCGTGCCCGCGTCGACGTTTGCTTGCAGCAGCGAGGTGAGGGCGCCGACGATCGGGCCGTAGCTCTCCGCTGCCAGATCGTCGTGAGTCGTGCCTGCGGCCTGCCACGCGTGGCCGAGCTCGGCCTTCTGCATGCCGTCCTGGGCGAAGCGGTTGAGCCACCAGCGCAGGGCGGTCAGCGGGTCGTGCTTCGCAAGGAGGCGCGCCGCGAGGTCGGCCAGTTGCTGCACCTCGTGGCGGTACACAGCAAGGACCAGCGCCTCGCGGCTTGGGAAGTGGCGGTACAGGGTGGCGATGCCGACGCCCGCCTGCTTGGCGATGGAGTTGAGCGATGCGTCGTGGTTCGCTGTCAGCACCTCGTGCGCCACCTCGAGGATGCGGTCGCGGTTGCGGCGCGCGTTGGACCGCAGCGGTGGTCGCTGGTCTGCAGGTTCCACGAACCCTCAGGGCGAGTTCCGGTGGATGCACGAGGTCGCCGCGGTGTTGCGCAGCACGCTGGGCGACGCGGCGGCGAAGGTCCCGACCCGAAGGATGCCGGACCTGGTCGTCCGTGCGATGGCGCTGGTCAACCCGCAGCTGAAGGCGACGTTGCGACTGCTGAGCCGCGAGCTGACGTTCTCCTCCGCCAAGGCGACCCGCGTGGTGGGCTTCGCGCCACGCCCGGCCGACGCGACCATCGTCGACTGCGCCCGCAGCCTGCTGGCCTGACCCGTCCCACGATGTAGCCGGGTAGGCTGAGGCAGTTCAAGCACCACCTGAGGTCGGGGGATCCAGCACCATGAGCGTCATCGACACCACCAACCAGTTCGCGCTGCACGCGCCGGGTCCGCGGGTCGCCAGCCGCACCGTCGACGGGTGGGTGCACCAGCCGTACGTCGGGTTCACGGTCCGCCCTGTCGCCCCGCTCATCGGGGCCGAGATCATCGGCGTCTCCCTCGCCGACCCGCTCACCCCGGCCATGCACGCCGAGCTGAACCGAGCACTGCTCGAGTGGAAGGTGCTGTTCTTCCGCAAGCAGGACATCACGCCGGAGCAGCACT
>JAYUDU010000402.1:0-10185 GCA_043739605.1 Acidimicrobiales bacterium
TACATGGGGGTGCCGTACGGGGTGGTGCGGGTGCTCGTCGGCGACCTCGCAAGCGAACGCCTGGTCATCGTCCGATCGAGCGAAGCGGGTCCGCCAAGCGTCGATCTGCTTGAGCGCGTCCTGCAGGGGCTGCACGCGCTGTGAGCGCCACCAGGGCCCGACCGCGCGGCACGGCGGCGAGCGTCGTCCCCACACCAGTCAAGATCTTGATCGCGGGCGGGTTCGGGGTCGGTAAGACGACGTTCGTCGGTGCGGTCTCAGAGATCGTGCCGCTCACGAGCGAGGCGCTCATCACGGCGACGACCGTAGGCCTCGACGACGTGTCGCTGACGCCGGACAAAGTGACGACGACGGTTGCCATGGACTTCGGGCGCATCAGCCTGCCAGGCGACCTCCTGCTCTACCTGTTCGGCACGCCAGGGCAGGAGCGCTTCTGGTTCATGTGGGACGACCTCGCCAGGGGCGCCATCGGCGCCATCATCCTCGCCGACGTCCGCCGCCTCGACGACTGCTTCGCCGCGGTCGACTACTGCGAGGACCGCGACCTTCCCTATGTCATCGCCGAGAACCGCTTCGACGGAACGTTGATCGCCCCAGCCGCAGCCGACCTCCGCGAAGCACTCGCGGTCGGGCGCGATGTTCCGATCGTGCGCTGCGACGCACGCCAACGGTCCTCAGCGAAGGACGCGCTCATCGCGCTGCTCCACCACGCCCTCAGCAGGGCACGAACACCGATCTAGCCGGCGGAGACGTCGGTCACTGAGGTCGGCGGGGTCACCGAGACAGCGTTCTTCGCCGGGCCGCTAGCCTCTTGGCATCCACCCACCCGGTGTCGCGTCTTTTGTCGACCCGGACTCCCCTGGAGGCCCCTCGATGACCGTCAGCGCCTACGTCCTCATCCAGACCGAGGTTGGCAAGGCCGCCAGCGTCGCCAACGCCGTCGCGCTGCTGCACGGCTTCGTCTCCGCGGAGGCTGTGACCGGCGTCTACGACGTCATCGTGCGGGCGGAGGCCGCGACGCTCGACGAGCTCGGCAAGACCGTCGTCTCGAAGGTGCAGCTCATCGAGGGCATCACTCGAACCCTCACCTGCACCGTCGTTCATCTCGACTAGGAGCCGACTGGCCGTGTTGCCGGCTGGCTGTTCCGCGCTTCGCTTCGGGCCGCCGGTGACCTCCGCTCGCGGTGCTCGCTTTGGTCCGCTTCGCCGTGCCACGCGAGAACCTGGCGGTCGGTCCACTCCGATCGGCCAACTCTGGTACCGCTGTGACCCGCCCACAGGGTCAGAGCGGCGCCAGAGGCCGGCGGCCGGGTCCGGAGGAAGCCCTGGCGACGGGGCGCTCAAAACGCCCTCGCTCCGCCGTCTCGTGTAGAGAACACCACGCGCACAAGTTCCGCAGGCTGGCTGTTCGTTGCTTCGGCGGCCCGTGCGGGGTCAGCGGCGCAACACGACGGCTCGGATGCCGAGGCCCATGATGAACATGCCGCCGAGGCCGTACAACAGGAAGATCCGATGCTTCAGCTGCGAGCGATAGCTGTACAGCACACCAACCGCGACGATGGTCGAAAAGCCGTACAGCATGTGAAATCGCCAGCTCGTTCCTTTGACGCTGCGGAGGGCGATCGTTCCGAGGATGGCCTCGATGAAGACGATCACCTCGGCCACGGCGGTGCACCACCACAGGGCTTTCACCCGAAATACAGGCGCGCGGTCAGCGATCAGCGCCCACATCCCGGCGACGGCGTTCGCGGCAATGAGCACCCAAGCGCCCCACTCGTGGAAGGCGCGGACGACGCTCACCGTGCACGTCTTTCTTGCTAGAAGGCGGCGTCGAGGATCGCGCGAGCATCCTCGCTGGAAACAGGTCTCGGGTTGGCCGCGACGAGCGGGTGCGCTGGCGCGAGTGCCGCAACGGCGTCGAGGTGATCCTCTGTGACGCCCACGTCGCGCAGGTGCGCAGGAAGGCCGATGCGCTCGCGTAGCCGGTGGATCGCGCCCGCAGGATCGTCGGGCTCGCCGAGTGCGACGCCGATGCGATGCAGCGAACCGGAAAGGAGAGGGTCGGCTGCGTTGTACGCAACCGTATGACCCAGCAGGATGCCGTTCGCGAGTCCGTGCGAGATGCCAGCCATGGCGCCAACGAGTTGAGCGAGACCGTGGTGCACCCCCATCATGGCATTGAGCAACGATCGACCACCCAGCGACGCCGCAGCCTGCATGGCGGCAACGGCGTCGATGTCAAACGGGTCGTCGACCACGGCCGGCAGCGCTTCGACGGTGCGGGCGACACAGGCAAGACCGACCGCCTCCGCCTCTGGCGTCCGGCCGCGCGCCCATGCCGTCTCGATGCCATGCGCCAGACAGTTCATGCCGCTGCCGGCGCTGACGATCGGATCAAGGCCAAGAGGAGCAAGGGGGTCGTAGATGACGAGGACCGGCGCACACGTGGGCGAACCGGCCATCTGCTTGCGCTTTGAGACGGGGTCCATCAGCCCGAACGACCATGTCAGCTCTGCGCCGGACCACGTCGTCGGCACCGCGATGTGCGGCAGTGCGGGCCGGTCGAACCACGTCGTGGCCGGGATGCCGCGCTGCTGCTCTGTGAAGAACGCCACGGCCTTGGCGAGGTCGGCGCACGACCCGCCGCCAAGCGAGACCACCGCGTCGACGTTGGCGTCGGTGGCGACGGTGACGGCCTTACGAACCAGCGGCACCGGCACATGTGCCTCAGCTTCTGCGAACGTCGCCACGAGGACGCGGCCGAGGCGCTTGAGGAGCCGCTCTCCGGCGTCTGAGCGCACCCGTCCGGCGCTGGTGACCACCATCACGCGCCGGACCCCGAGATCCTTCAGAGCGCCACCAAGCTGGTCGATCGCTCCCGGTCCGGCGACGAGACGCTGCGCCTGGCTGGTGTGCACCCACGCCGTGGGCGTGCCCGACAGGTCCATCAGACGGCGGAAACGATCGAGCCGCTCCATGCGTCTGGACCGCTTCCCCAGCCCTCGCCGAGCGCCACGTACCACTCGGTACCGAAGGCACCTGCGAACACCTCATCGGGCATCTCCAGAAAGAAGCTGTTCTCCGCGATCTGGCTCTTGTGGCAGCGCATTGCTTCGCGCTTCTGGCCGATGAAGCTGGTGACGTCGACCGCGTGGGTGATGCGCGCCTCCGGCTCGCCCATGTCCATGCCCTCCGGGTCTGGCATCTGGTCACTCCCTGGCATGCCCCCATCGCGAGCCGCCGTGATCAGACGAATCATGCTGTCGCGGTTGATCGTCGCCATGAGCACCGTCTTCGTGCCGGCGATCACCGCGGCGCGGGCACCCACCCGGTGCACCTGGATGTGGTCCGGGTGGCCATAGTTGCCGTGCTCGTCATAGATGGTGAGGACGTCTGCCTCTTCCTCGATGAGCAGATCGGCGAGACGCTGCGCCGCCTCCTCAAGGTCGGCCTGCCAGAACGAGGTCGGGTCGTCGTTGCCCTGGGTGTCGATCATCCCGGAGTCGCGGTATCCGAGGAACTCGCCCCGCGCCGCGCCCAGGACCCGCGCGCTCTGCTCGACCTCGGAGACGCGGCGCGTCCACAGCTCCTCACCCTCGGCGAGGATGCCAGGCGTCGGCTCGCCGAGCTCACCCTTGGTCGCAGTCACGAGGACGACCCGGTGGCCGTCGGCTGCGGCCATGGCCATGGTGCCGCCGGTGGCGATGCACTCGTCGTCGGGGTGGGCGTGGAAGAAGACCAGCGTTGCCATCGCCAGCGACGCTACCGGGCCGTGCCGCTCCACTCCCGCGCCGCTGCGAGGCCGTTCCGGCCAAGGCGCACCAAGCCCCCGTCGACCGCAGGATCCAGCTCGATCTCGTCGAGGGTGAGCCAGCGGAACTGCCGCGCCTCCTCGTTCGCCATCGGCTGCGCGCCAGGTGGAGCGATGACCACCGTCCGCAGGTCGTGGTGATGGTGGGCGGGGGCACTCGGGTGTTCGATGAGATGGACCGAGATGTCGACGATCCGGCCGATGCCCACGAGCCCGTCGATGCCGGTCTCCTCGTGCGCCTCGCGCATCGCCGAGCGCAGCACGTCCCAATCTCCGTCGAGGTGCCCGCCGGGCTGCACCCAGATGTGCAGCTTCTCGTGGAACAGCAGCAGCACCCGCTCCAGATCCGCGTCGACCACGAGCGCCGAGCCGGTGAGGTGGCCCTCATCGTCGCGACCGAGGACGTCCACGTCGTCACGACCGCAGAGGTCGATCGTTCGCTGGCGATCCTCGAGGTGGGGGGTGTATCCCCGCCCCTCCGGCGGTTCGAACCGCTCGACCAGCTGGGCGGCGAGGTCCCGCGGACGAAGCCAGCTGCGCTCGTGCGTCGCGCGCCCCTCGGGGCTCTGCTGCATCTCCAACTCGACCATCTGCGGCGAACGGAAGCCGAGCCGTCTGGCGAGGCGCCGGCTGCGGTCGTTCCGCTGGTCGACCTGGCAGGCGATCCGCGTGGCGCCAAGCTCGTCGAACGCGAGGCGGATCCACCCCTCCGCGGCCTCGGTCGCGAAGCCACGACCCTCGACGTCGGGGCGCACCCGCCAGCCGATCTCCAGCACCGGTTCGTCGACCGCGCCTTGCAGCGTCGACGCGCGAAGGCCGACGAGTCCGACGAGGCGGCCGTCCTCGATCGTGCGAACCGTGCCGATGCCGACCCCCTCGTCGGTCCACCCGGCCAGCCGACGGTCGAGCCATCGCTCGGCCGCGTCACGCGGCGCGTCATCGACCCGCAACGACCACGCCAGCACCCCGGGCGCCATCAGCAGATCCAGGATCTCTGCCCGGTCCTCCGCTGTCGGCCGGGCGAGCACGAGCCGCGCCAACGTGCGCGGTAGAGCAAGCACGCCGCCACCAGGCAACACGAACGTCATGCCATCGCCGCCAGGGTGGCGGGGGTGCACCACCGCAACGTGATCGGCAGGTCCACCATGCCCCGCACGTCACACAGCGTGTCCCACGTCGGCCCGCAGCCGAGACGGTCAGCGACGGCGTGCGACGGGGTGTTCGCCGGCTCGATCGCCACGATGCACCGCTCGACGCCGAGGTGCTCGAACGCGACCCGCGCGCAGGCGCGCCCGACCTCGGTGGCGTAGCCCTTGCCCCTCCCCTGCGGGCTGAGACGCCAGCCGAGGTCGACCGCTGGCATGACGTCGGGCAGGAACGTGGCCCACACCAGCGTGGCCTGACCGATGACCTCGGCCGTCTCGCGGACGGCGACGACGTATGCCCCCCAGCCGAGGTCCCACTGCGCCAGCCGGCTGGCGAAGATGTCGGCGATCTCGGCGTCGGTCGGCACCCGCTGGAACGGGTAGGTCCAGTACCCGTCGCTGATGCACAGCGCGTGGTGCGCCGCCTCGTCCTCTGGCTCGAACGCCCGCAGCACGAGGCGTGATGTGTCGAGCCGCCGCGGCGCGGGCCCCAGCACGGGAAGGTCGTTCACGGGCCAAAACATAGGTCGGGCCACCGCCACGGACCTGTGGGTACAGTTGTGGCTACACCGACGACGGAGGACGGCACATGGAACGAGTTGGCGTACGAGAGTTCAAGACCAACGCGACGACGTTGCTGGCGAGCAACGAAACCATCGTCATCGAACGCCACGGCACGCCGATTGGCTTCTTCGTTCCCGTGGCCGCGGTCGACCGGGCGGCGAGCGCAGAGGCAATGGACCGCCTGTCGACGGTGCTCGCTGGGATCGCAGAACGCCTGGGGATCTCCGAGGACGAGATCGCCGACGAGATCGAGGCGGACTTCACCGCGCATCACAAAGCACGATGAGGTGACGGGTGCGGCTTGTCATCGACGCGAGCGTGCTCGTCGGGGAGTGCCTTCGACCGCGCGGCCGGGATCGCTTGGAAGACACTCGACTTGAGTTCTTCGTTCCTGAACAGACGCTCGCCGAGACGCGCTACGAGCTCCCCCGCCGGGTCGCCGCGTTCCAGAGGTCCCGGGCACTGCCCCAACGAGATGCGGACGCAATGCTCGCACGTGCTCTGGCGGTCGTCGCAACGGCCCTCGTCCCCGTTGACCGGGCGGCGTACGCCTCGGTCGAGCCCGAAGCCCGCCGACGATCGCTTCGCGATCCGCGGGACTGGCCACTGGTCGCATCCGCGCTCATCCTCGACTGCGGCGTCTGGACGAACGACAAAGACATGCTTGGCACCGGCGTTCCGACGTGGACGACCGAGACCATCAAGGCCCGGCTCGACCATGAGAGCTTTCAAGCGCGCTGAGTCACCGTCGAGCGGCGGGGGGCGCGTCGTCGATCTCGATCGTCCTCGGGAGCCACGTTCGCCGGCACCGTGGAGTCTTCCGCCTCCGCTCTGTCAGTTCTGGTGCCGCCGTGATCTGTCGAGAGGGGGCCGCAGCGGTACCAGAGCGCGGCAGCTCAGCCGGCGACTGCGCCGGCGGTGCGAAGGGCGGCGATCGCGTCGCCGTCCTTGCCGAGCCAGTCGGCGAGGATCTCGTCGGTGTGCTGGCCGGCGTGGGCGGGCGGGCGCTGGATGCCGGCGGGGGTGCGACTGAAGCGGGGCGCCGGCGCCGGCTGGGTGATGCCGGCGAAGTCGGTGAAGGTGCCGCGCGCGACGTTGTGAGGGTGCGCAGCCGCCTCGGTGAACGACAGCACCGGGGCGAAGCAGGCGTCGGTGTGCTCGAGGATGTCGCACCACTCGGCACGGGTCTTGGTCTTGAACAGCGCCGCCATCGATTCCTTGCGGGGCCGCCACGACGACTGGTTCATCTGCGAGGGAGCGTCGGCGATGTCGGCCTCGTAGCCGGTCAGCTTCACGAAGGTTGCATAGAACTGCGGCTCGATCGCACCGAGCGACACGTACAGGCCGTCGCTGGTCTCGTAGGTCTCGTAGAAGTGCGCGCCGGTGTCCAACAGGTTCGTGCCGGGCTCTGCCTCGTTGTAGAAGCCCATGGCGCGGAACGCCCAGAACATGGTGGTGAGCACGCTCGCGCCGTCGACCATCGCGGTGTCGACGACCTGGCCCTTGCCGGAGCGCGCCGCCTCGAACAGCCCGCACGCCACGCCGAACGCGAGGAACATGGCGCCGCCACCGAAGTCGCCGACGAGGTTGAGGGGCGGCATCGGACGTTCGCCCTCGCGGCGGATCGCGCCGAGCGCGCCGGTGAGGGCGATGTAGTTGATGTCGTGACCGGCGGCCTGGCTGTACGGGCCGGTCTGGCCCCAGCCGGTCATGCGGCCGTAGACCAGCTTGGGGTTGCGAGCCCAGCAGTCGTCGGGGCCGAGGCCGAGGCGCTCGGTGACGCCGGGGCGGAAGCCCTCGATCAGCGCGTCGGCCTGCTCGACGAGGGCGAGGATCGTCTCGCGGCCCTCGGGGTTCTTGAGGTCGACCGCGATGCTGCGACGGCCACGGTTGAGGACGTCGGCCGGGGGGTTCTCCGGGTCGCCGCCGTAGGCCGATGCCGAGCGGTCGATCCGGATGACGTCGGCACCCATATCGGCGAGGAGCATCGCGGCGAACGGCCCGGGGCCGATGCCCGCGAGCTCGATGATCTTGGTACCGGCGAGGGGGCCGGAGGCGGGGCGAACGTGGTCGGAAGCAGACATCGGGGCAGGGTCCTTGAGGTGTGGAGGTCGGGTCTGGTCACGCTTGAGCAGAACCGCGGCGCCACGCTGCGGTTGTGCTCAAGCCGGTCGGGATCGGGCGGGTCAGCGCGCCGCGTTGTCGGCAATCGCATCGACGATCTGCTCGTACAGCGCAGCGGGGAGGTCGTGGCCCATGCCGGGGATCTCGACCATCTCGGCGTCGGGGACTGCGGCCGCGGTGGCATGTCCTCCGGAGACGTTGACGAGTGCGTCATCCGCGCCGTGAATGACGAGCGTGGGCACTCGCAGTTCGTGCAGGGCCTCGGTCCGGTCTTCCTGGGTCAGGATCGCGCCGAGCTGGCGGGCAGAGCCTGCTGGCCGGAACGAACGGTCGTACCCAGCCCCCGATCGCTCTGCGATCTCTTCGTCTGGGGCCGGGTACGCGGGCGAGCCGATGACCTTGGCACCGGCGATGCCGGCCGCGATCGCCTCATCGCGTGTCGTGGCGGCAGGTCCGAGCAGTGCAGCTGCCGCGGCGTCAGATGGTTGACCGATGCCCGGTGCGCCGGTCGTGCTCATGATGGAGCACAGAGACAGCGTCTTGGCCGTGAAGTCGAGCGCGAACCGCTGGGCGATCATGCCCCCCATCGATGCGCCCACGATGTGGGCCGCGGCGATGCGGAGGTGGTCGAGCAGCCCAGCGGCGTCGGCGGCCATGTCGCCCAGCGAGTAGATCGCGGTGACCGGGGCGCCTGTGAAGATGCCCGCGAGGTCCACGGTGCCTTCCATCAGCGTGGAGAGACCGCTGTCACGGTTGTCGAACCGGATGACACGGAAGCCGCGGTCGCCGAGCAGCTTGCAGAAGTCGTCCGGCCACGCCGTCAGCTGGGCCGTGAAGCCCATGATCAGCAGGAGCGGCAACCCGTGCGGGTCCCCAAGGTCCTCGTAGCAGATCTCGATGCCGTTGCTCGGCGCGAAGGTTGGGTCGGGTGCTGTGGCCATCGAGAGATGAGCCTCGCCGTTCTTGACCGCTCGGTCAAGAGCCGCCGCGTTCGACGGCCCGCGCCGCCCGCTACCGTCAGCCCGATGCCGGGCCAGGTACTTCGGGCGTTCGCGCCGGGTCGGGTCAACCTCATCGGCGAGCACGTCGACTACGCCGGTGGGCCGGTCCTCCCCATGGCCATCGACCTCGGCACGACGATCGAGCTGTGGGCCGACGAAAGCCAACAGGTCACGCTGACATCGGCCGACCAGGCCGCGGCTGCAGTCGTCGATGTCCCCGTGCCGGTCGGCCCACGCCATGCCGGCTGGGGCGCGCTCGTAGCCGCATGCGCCGCCGAGGCCCGTCGCAGCACTGGTGCCGTCGGCACCGTCACCACCACCCTGCCCATCGGCGCTGGCCTCTCGTCGTCGTCGTCGTTCGCGGTCGCACTCCTGCTGGCCTTGGGCATGGCGGCCGGCGATGCGGGCGTCGCCCTCGCCGCTCAGCGCGCCGAGACCACCGCCACGGGCGTGCCCGGAGGCATCATGGATCAGCTCGCATCCGTGTGCGGCGTCGACGGTCACGCACTCCTCATGGACTGCGCAACGCTCGCCGTGCACCCCGTCCGGCTGCCCGACAGCGTCGCCATCCTCGTCGTGCACTCCGGCCAACCGCGCCTGCTGGCCGACTCTGCGTACGCGCAGCGCCGGGCTGACGTCGAGGCCGCCGCTGCCCTGATCGGGCCCCTTCCCGAGCAGCGTTCCGGCGCAGAAGCTGGCCTGTCCGACCCGACCCTGCGGGCTCGTGCCCGCCACGTCATCACGGAGTGCGAGCGTGTCCGGGCCGTCGCCGCCGACCCCATGGACCTCGACGTCTGGGCGGAGGCGTTGGCCTCATCCCACGCCAGCTTGCGCGACGACTTCGAGGTCTCGACGCCAGCGCTCGACGCGTGCGTCGCTCACCTCGTCGGCCAGCCTGGCGTGATCGGCGCGCGTCTGACCGGTGCGGGGTTCGGGGGGTGCGTTGTTGCGATGGTCGACACCGAGGTCGCAGCCGCTGAACGAATCGACGTCGGCGGCCGACGTTCGTGGCGGGTTCGGCCGAGCCGCGGTGCGTCGGTGGAGGCGATCGGCCGCCGGTAGGTTGCGCTCGTGAGCTCGGACGCCGCGACGACACCAACCGACGACCAGGACGACCCGTTCGCGTGGCTCGAGGACGTCGGCGGCGACGCCCAGCTCGACTGGGTTCGCGCCGCGAACGCAGTCACCGAGGCGGTGCTCACCACCGACACGGAGTTCGAGCCGCTGCGCGCCCGCATCCTCGGCATCCTCGACTCTGACGAGAAGATCCCGTACGTCGCCAAGGTCGGCGACTTCCTGTACGGCTTCTGGACCGATGCCAGCCACCCTCGCGGCGTGTGGCGCCGCACTACGCTCGAGTCGTATCGAACCGACGCTCCCGAGTGGGACGTCCTGATCGACGTCGATGCGCTCAACGAGGCGGAGAGCGAGAATTGGGTGTGGCACGGCGCCCTGCTCCTGCGGCCGGAGCGCACGCGGGCGCTCGTCGAGCTGTCACGCGGCGGGGCCGACGCGGATGTCACGCGCGAGTTCGACCTCG
>JAYUDU010000403.1:0-4064 GCA_043739605.1 Acidimicrobiales bacterium
CGAGCGGAGGACCCGTGGGAACGTGACCGCGCCCGCGGTCGGAGGAACAGGGCGTGTCGAGGTGAGCGTGGCCGTCATGATTGGATCCTTCCGGCGCCGGCCATGGCCGGGCCTGCCTCGCCGTGGAACTCCACGGAGTCGTGCGTCATGGCCATGAAGGCCTCTTCGAGCGAGGCCTGCACGGTGCTGAGCTCATGCAGGGTGACACGCTGATCGGCGGCGACCTCGCCAACCTCCGCGGTGGACATCCCGCTGATCTCCAACATGCCGAGCTCGATGCTGGTCACCGACACGCCCGGGCCGCAGAGTGCGTCGCGAAGCCTGGTCGCTTCGGGCGAACGCACCCGAACGACCGCCGTCGAGCCCTTGTCGATGAACTCCTGCACCGAGGAGTCCGAGATCAAGCGGCCCCGCCCGATGACGATGAGATGCTCTGCGGTCAACGCCATCTCGCTCATCAGGTGCGACGACACCAACACCGTCCGCCCCTCGCCAGCGAGCCCCTTGAGCAGGTTGCGGACCCACAAGATGCCCTCCGGGTCCAGTCCGTTGACGGGCTCATCGAGGATCAAGGTCGCCGGATCGCCGAGGAGCGCAGAGGCGATCCCCAGTCGTTGGCCCATGCCGAGCGAGAAACCACCAGCTCGCTTGCGCGCCACAGAGCCAAGTCCGACGATCTCGATGACCGCGTCGACGCGTTTCGCCGAGATCCCGTGCGTCGCCGCGAGCGCAAGCAGGTGGTTTCGTGCCGTTCTGCCGGTGTGGATCGCCCGCGCTTCCAGCAGCGCGCCAACCTCGTGCAACGGCGATTTGAGGTCGGCGTAGCGGCAGCCGTTGACGGTCACAGAGCCCGATGTTGCGGCATCGAGACCGAGAATCATCCGCATCGTGGTGGACTTCCCGGCTCCGTTCGGTCCGAGGAACCCGGTCACGATGCCGGGGCGGACGGAGAACGTGAGTGCGTCGACCGCCGTCGTCTCTCCATAGCGCTTCGTCAGCGCCAGCGCTTCGATCATTCGTCGACGGTACGCCCGCTTCGACACCGCAGTCGTCAGCCCACCGGTGGATCGTGTCGCGCCGCGTCCACCCCAGGGTGGACCCGGTGGAGCCAGCAACGAGCGCGGTCACGACCGACGCTGCGCGGGACCTGCAAGTCCCCTATTCTGATGCTTGAGATGCGCGAGCACCGAGGTATGGATCGCTCGGGTGATGAGCGGCCTTCGGTCGAGCGTTCGCATCTGCTGTTGGAGTTGAGCCGCGAGGTCACCGCCAATCTCGACCTCCAAGAGGTGCTCGATGCCAGCCTCCGGGCCCTACGTCGCTTACTCGACTTCGGCGGCGGGGCCATCCAACTGATCGATGGCGATGCGCTCGTTGCAGCGGCAACGGACCCGCCCGCCACGCCCGAAGCCATGACTGTCCGCATTCCGCTGGGCCAGGGGGTGTCCGGGACCATCGCGGCAACAGGCGAGCCGTGCTACATCGCCGACATCACGGTGGATCCCCGGGTGTACCCCGAGGGCAGGGCGAAAGGCGTCAGCGGTGGCGTCCGTGCGTACTTCGGCGTCCCGCTCATCCTCCACGGCCAGCCCATCGGCGTCGTCCAGTTCGACTCGCCGCTCGTCGATGCCTTTGACGAGCAGGCCCGGTCCCTCGTGCTGTCGTTCGTTCCGACCATCGCGGCGGCCGTCCAGAACGCCCAGCTGTTCGAACGCGAAGTGACGATGACTGCGGATCTCCGCGAGCTGCAACGCCAGCGGACCGACTTCCTCGTGATGGTGTCCCACGAGTTGCGCACGCCCCTGACGGCGATCTCTGGCATGGCGGAGACGCTCGCCAGCCAGGTCGCAGAGCTCGGCCCGGAGGTGGTGAGCACGTTCGCGAACCGCATCGTCATCAACAGTCGCCGCCTCGGACTCCTCATTGACGACCTCCTCGACCTGTCCCAGCTCGACCAGGGAAGACTCAAGGTCACCTGCGAGCCGACAGACCTCGGCGTGCTGGTGGAGAACAGTTTGGTCGAGGTCGACCTCGACCCCCATCCGATGCGATGCGAGATCGCGGCCGATCTTCCGCTGGCGCGCACCGACCGCCGTCGCGCCCACCAGATCCTGAGCAACCTTCTGTCCAACGCAGCCAAGTACTCCCCGAAGGAAGCTCCCATCACGGTGAGGGTGCGACCGGGCGATCGGCAGATCATCCTTGAGGTGGCAGACGAGGGAGACGGCGTGCCAGTGCACCTGCGCGAGCGCATCTTCGAGCCGTTCTTCCAAGCGGAGCCTGCGGCCACCAGGGGCGTTGGCGGGCTCGGCGTCGGCCTATACCTCGTTCGCGAGCTGTGCGATGCCATGGGCGCGACGGTGAGCCTCGACGCCTCATCGGGCCGCGGAAGCAGCTTTTCGGTCTCGTTCCCGGTGGCCTATCCGCCTGCGTCCGATGACCGCTGACCAGCGGCTCTCACCGAGGGAGGGCGGCGTGCGAATCCTCGCCGTTGATGACGACGCCGATCTGCTGCTTCTGTACCGCGTGACGTTGGAGAGCGTCGGCCACGAGGTGTCGGAAGCAACAACTGGCCGCGGTGCTCTGGAAGCCCTGAAGGTTGGCGACTACGAGGTCGTCCTGTTGGACATGATGCTGCCTGGTCTTGATGGTTTTGGCGTGCTCGCCGCACTGGGCCGTGACCCCCTCATCTCCGAGCTTCCCGTCGTGATCGTCAGCGCTCGCGTCAGCGTTGAGGACCAGCTCAGAGGGCTTGAGTCCGGCGCTGTGGCATATCTCACGAAACCCTTCTCCATCGACCGCCTGCGCTCCCTCGTCACCGCGATCGGGGGCATGGACGCTGCGGCGCGACGGCGACTGCGTGGAGACGCGATCGCCCGCCTCAGCTCTGCCGGAGCAGGACGGTCTGCGGCGACCGCCGATTGACGTCAGGCGTTGACCAGATGGCCGACGACGTGGATGACCTCGATACCGAATCGGCGGCGGATCTGACTGGGAGCGTCGAGCCGAAGCCACCGTGAGATGCCGTGAGGCAGCGTTGACACGATGACGGCGGCGTAGGGGTCAGCGCCGTCCCGTTCCAATACGGTGGCGACCGCGTCGACCGGGCTGGCCTCCCCGATCTCGCCGGTTGTGAAGAACCCGTGCGAGGCGAGGTCGGCCTGCGCGTGCGCCAGCGCGTCCCGAGCAACCGCCCGCGCCTGGGCATCGGTGTAGGTGAGGCCGAGGCCTCCGTGGTGCTCTGGCACCAACAGGTGGAAGGTTGCCTTGCCGCCGTCGGTTCGCTCCGTCAGCGCGGTGCGCAACTCGGGGCATCCGAGCGTCTGGTGGGCAACGACGAGGTAGCGGGCCATGGCGGCCTCCCTCTGTAGAACTGCGTCTGAGGGTACCCCCATCGGGCGGCGTTGTCACGCCTCCCACACCGACCGGTCAGCGCCGCAGCAAGGCCAGTCGGTCGGCGACGTCGGCGCGTTCCAACCGCGTCAGTGTCGAGGCGCGGATGGCATCGGCGATGGCCGATCGACGGCTCGGGTCCATGGCGTTTGGGCCCATGATGGCGGCGTCCTCGGCGGTTGGCTGCAACGTGATGACGGCGATGCCTCGCCTCCGCAGTCTGATGATCTCAGCATCGAGGCACAATCGCGCCCAGCGCCGCATCGGACCCCCCGCGGTCAGCTGGGCGAGGCCGCGTCCGGCGATCGACATCGGGGACGACACGATGACCAGGGACACGCCAGCGTCGATGAGCACGTCTGCGTTCGTTGGGGAGTGCACGCCCCCATCGACGAACGAGGCCCCGTCGATCTGCACCGGTGTGAAGATGCCGGGGATGGCGCATGATGCGGCCACGGCATCACCGAGCTCTGGCCAGGTGTCTCTGATGCCGTAGCGGCCGAACGTGGCTCGCAACCCGTCGTTTCGGTTGACGGCGTTGATCCACAGCGGGTCGCTCGGCCATCCCTGCGGCACGAAGGTGCGCACGCCATCGCGGATCATGTCGGTCGCAGTGGCCCCCTCGGGAAGGAGGGCGGCCAGGAGGGCTGTTGGCCGGGCCGCAAACGGAC
>JAYUDU010000404.1:0-4045 GCA_043739605.1 Acidimicrobiales bacterium
GAAGGCAGTTGCACCGGAGGCTCTGAGGACACTCGGAGCACGGGTGCAGCGAGAGATCGACGAGGGACGCCTGCCCGGCGCCCAGATCGCACTGGCCAAGGACGGAGAGGTGGTCCACGTCGAAGCGTTCGGCGATGCGACCATCGACGACCGCTTCGTCATCTTCAGCGCCACCAAGCCGATCGTCGCGTCGACGGTGTGGCAGCTCATCTCCGAGGGGTTGCTCGACCCGGCCGCCACCGTCGCGTCGGTGTTCCCCGAGTTCGGCGAGAACGGCAAGGACGCCATCACGCTTGAACAGGTCATGCTCCACACCAGCGGCTTCCCGGCCGCGCCGATGGGCGCGCCGCACATCCTCACCCGAGAGGGCCGCATCACCAAGATGGCCCAGTGGCGGCTGAACTGGGAGCCGGGCACGAAGTTCGAGTACCACCCGACGTCGGCGCACTGGGTGCTCGCCGAGCTGATCGAGCGCGTCACCGGCACCGACTACCGCACGGTGATCCGCGAGCGCGTGCTCGACCCGCTCGGCCTCGACCGCCTCGAGATCGGCGTCGCACCGGAGCGCCAGGGCGACATCAAGGACCTCGTGCTGACGATGTCCGAGCCGACCCCGGAGGAGATCAAGGCGGTGCTCGGCATCGACGCGTTCCCGATCACCGAGGTCACCGACGACGCACTCATGGGCTTCAACCAGGCCGAGACGCGGGCCATCGGCGTGCCCGGTGGCGGCGGCGTCTCAGACGCCTCCAGCCTCGCGCTCTTCTACCAAGGACTGCTCCACGACCCGAAGGGCCTGTGGGACCCGGCGCTCCTCAAGGACGTCAAGACCAACGTCCGCAACACCTTCCCCGACTACCTCGGCACGCCGGCCAACCGCACTCTCGGTCTGGTGCAGGCCGGCGATGACGGCAAGTCGAACCTCCGCGGCATGGGGCGCACCGTCTCGCCCGGCACGTTCGGCCATAACGGTGCCGCCGGCCAGATCGCCTGGGCCGACCCGGCGACGGGCCTGTCGTTCGTGTTCCTCACCAACGGCATCGACCGGCACATGTTCCACCAGGCGCGGCGTGGCACGGCCCTTTCCTCGATCGCCGCCACCTGCGTCGGCTGAGCGGAGCAGTTCGCAGTGCGGACGGGAGTGTCGACCGTCGAACGTGCGGACCTCGCTCGAGACATCGATGCTGCATGCCGCCTGCATGGCGAGTTCACGTTGCGGTCGGGACTTGTGTCTGAGGAGTACTTTGACAAGTTCCTCTTTGCGACCGACCCCCTCATGCTTGCGCGGGTCTGCGCGCAGATGGCAGCGCTGCTGCCGGACGACGTCGAGCTGCTCGGCGGGCTGGAGATGGGCGGAATCCCTATCGTGACTGCGCTCAGCGCACGAACGGGCCTGCCGGCGCTGTTCGTTCGCAAGATCGCGAAGGCGTATGGCACGTGCAAGCTGGCGGAGGGTCCACCCGTCGATGGTCGACGGGTGACCCTCATCGAGGACGTCATCACGACTGGCGGGGCGGTCCGCGACGCCGCCACAGCGTTGCGCGCAGCCGGCGCGATCGTCGACATCGTCGTGTGTGCCATCGACCGATCCCCCGAGGGGACGAACCCGCTCGCCGACGTCGACCTTGAGGTGCGTGCTGTTCTCACCAAGGCCGACCTCGACGTCGCGCGGGGCTGACTGGGCGCTGTGGGGGGCGCCCGGCGCCACGGCCGTCGGCCGGGCGGATCGGTGCTCGACAGCGGACGGTGTCGCTGCGCGGCTCTGGCCCGGCGATCGAGCGGTGGGCGGCTCAGCCGAGTGATTGGTGTTTATGCGGCTGCTCGCCGACGCGCTTCGCCATCCGCATGAGCGCGGCGGCATCGTCGCTGGAGATCTCCCAGATGTCTGCATCGTGGATCCGCGGTACGAGGGTGTGTCCCTCGGTAGCCGGGCCGCGATCGAGGAAGGCGATCGTCCGGTCATCCTCGGCGAGGATGTGGGCGGGCGCGGCGTCGGTGACGTTCTGACAGAACACGCAGACGTGCGGCACAAGGACCGGCTCAACGGCGCCGGCAAGGCGACGCTCGCCCGACGCCTCGCGGCGGAGGTTCCGGCAGTCCGCTTCAGTCTCGCCGAGTGGTCGGGCGCGCCCGGGCTGCCGGCCACGAGGTCGTCCTGGACCACGTCGATGTGGCGCTCGAGGTCGGCGTCGCTCAGGTTCAGCGGCACAACGCCGAACCGCAGCTCGGGTCGCACGTCATTCTCCCGGAACACGTCCGTGACCACGCCGCGATCTTCGAGCCGCCCGCGCCAGCTGAGGGCATCCCTCTCGAGGTCCACACGCACGGCACGGGGGCGATGCATCGGCGGCGAGCGGGGGTAGGTCAGGCTGCCGCCCGGGCCCTGTGCAGGAGGTCGTCGAGGCCGACGGCGTGCGCGGTCAAGTCGAGATAGGGCTCGTCGAGTCGACCGGCCTGCACCCGCAGGACACCGAGAACGTCCCGCCACTGCCGGTCGCTCACCTCGCCGCCGGCGCGGAACCAGGCGAGCTTGCGCAGAATGACGTCCTCTGGCGACGTCATCCAGAGGCTGTCGCCGTCGCCGAGGTCGAGTGATCGGCGGCGCTCGATCTGGTTCGTGTCGAGCACGCCGTCGCCGAGCACGAAGAGGTCCAGCTTCATGCCACCCGTGAGGGGGATCACGTTGAACGACTCCCGCAGCTGGACCGCGATGGCAGCGGCCTCGGTCGGAATGTAGAAGTCCGCCGCCGCCGCGATCAGTGCGTCAAGCTGAGCGGACTCCATGCGCACGGCGACATCGATGTCCATCGTGAGCCGCGGTTCGCCGACCACCATGCTGGCCGTCGAACCGCCGACGACGTAGGCGATGTCGACGCTGTCGAGAAGCCGAGCGAAGCCCAGCGCGACGTCGAGCGGACCTGCCGCCGGATGGTCAGCCATCGGGCGCGACCGAGCACGCAAGCTGGGCGTACTCCGTGCCGTGGAGACGCTCGAGCAACAAGAAGCGGAGGCGGCGCGGGGTCACAGCGCCATGATCGGCGCGGATGCCCGCGCTGATGAGACGGAGCGCGTCGGTGTGGATGGCGTCAACCATGCGCGCCCGGTCCGCGGCGGTCATCGCTCGCAGCCTCGTGACGACCTCGGCGTGAGCGGAGGCGTCGGTGTCGCGCGAGATCGACTCGATCTGCGCTCCCTCGCTGGCGGCCACGACGCAGATGCTGCCACGATCGCGGCGACACGTCGGCTCGACGGCGACGGTCGATCGCCGCAAGGCTGCTGCTGGTGAAAGACCTGACCCCGCTCGAGGCGATGCTCAGCCCGGGCGCGCTGGTCGTCGATCGTGACCTCATCGAGGGATACCGCTTCGACCGCGCCGATCTCGCGAAGCCCGGCGTGCCGCTGGCGCTCGTGCGGGCGGAGTCGACCGAGGACGTCGCGGCCACCCTCCGCTGGGCCACCGAGCACTGCGTCCCCGTCGTGCCGCGCGGCGCCGGGACTGGGCTGTCCGGCGGGTCGTCGGCCATCGATGGCGCGATCACCATCTCGGTGGAGCGTCTGCGCCGCCTCGAGGTCGACCCCGCTGGGATGACAGCCACCGTCGGGCCCGGCGTCCTCAACGCCGAACTGAAGGCGGCCGCGAAGGCCGAGGGCCTGTGGTACCCGCCCGACCCGTCGAGCTTCGAGATCTGCTCCATCGGCGGCAACCTCGCCACCAACGCCGGCGGGCTGTGCTGCGTGAAGTACGGCGTCACCACCGACTACGTGCTGGGGATGGAGGTGGTGCTGGCCGACGGGCGGGTGGTGCGCCTGGGCGGGCGCACCATCAAGGACGTCGTCGGCTACGACCTCAAGCGCCTCTTCGTCGGCAGCGAGGGAACGCTCGGCATCATCACCGAGGCGACGCTGCGGCTGCGCCCGGTGCCACCAGCGGCTGCGACGATGGTGGCGACGTTCGAGGACGCGGTGGCCGCGGGGCGTGCGGTGGCGGCGATCGTCACGGTCGTGCGGCCGAGTGCGCTCGAGCTCATGGACCGAGCGGCGATCG
>JAYUDU010000405.1:0-10103 GCA_043739605.1 Acidimicrobiales bacterium
TGTCGAGCACGGCCGCGACCGATGCGGGCAGTCGCTTGGTGGCCAGGTCCTCTGCCTGACGACGGAGGTCCTCAAGTGGCCGCGAGATCGATCGCGACGCCCACCGCAGGAGCACGAAGCCGCACAACAGGATGAAGGGCGGGATGGCGACCACCCTGCGAATGTGAGCGGTGGCGTGCGCGTTGATGTCATCGCCGCGTTCGCGAAGGATCTTGGTGACGACGGCCTCCATGCCGTCGTAGCCAGCGGCGCCGTCGAAGGTCTTGATGACCGCGTCGGTGCTGACGCGCTCGCCGCCAAGTTGGCGACCGACGATGTCGAGCTGCGCCTTCGCAGCGGGACCGTTCACGACAGGGTCGACCACGTTGTTGAACCAGTGCTCGTCGCGCGCAGACAACGCGGCGTCGGTCGACCGGATGCTGCTGACCTGGGCCGCGAGGGAGGCGCGTACCGCGGGGTCGAGCGCGCCTGCGCTGCGGCTCACGGCGACGGACGTGAGCCCAAGCCGGTCGCGCGCCTCGCGCTGGCGGGTGGCGGCGGCCAGGATCTCGACACCGTTGCGGAGCGTCGGAGACGAGATGCGTGCCGCGAACTGCTCGTTGGGCTGGGTGAGGGAATCGACGAGGCCGCGGTAGCCGTCTGTCATGGCGGTGTCGCTCCCGACCGACCCGGCGCGGACGGACCGTACCCGGGGCAGCGAGGTGGCGAGGCCTTCGAGGGGCGCCTTGAACGATGCCTGCACCTCGGGCGTCTGGCGACCGATCGTGACCCGGAGTGCGGCGACGGCAGCATCGGTGGCAGCGGTGAGAGCGGCTGGCACGGTGCCCGTGAGCGCCGCGGTGCGCTCCGCGAGGAGCTTGGTGGCGACGTCACCCCCGTCGGCGGCGGCGCGGGCGAGCGAGACCTCGGTGCGCGAACGATTCGCGGAGTTGATGGCCAGCACGCCGTTGACACCCTCTGTGAGGAACAGTGTCACCAACGGCACGGCGAGCAGCCAGGCGAGCTTGGTCGAGATCCGGCGGCGCTTCAGCGTCCGAACGGCCGACGGGGCCCCTTGGCGACGTCGCGACCGGCGCGTGAGAGCGGGGCTTGGCGCACCCGGCGTCGGGGGGGCAGGGGGAGGATCGCTCGGCGCCACGGTGGGCGGAAGTCCTGTGGTGGGCGGCGTGTTGGTCGTGAGCATCAGGGTCTCCCCAGCGGGTGTGTCGGGTCTGAGCGGGTCAAAGGTCTGGAACGGGTCTGTGGGTGCGAGGAGCGCTTCATAGGAAGCCTCTGATCGGGTCGGCGAAACCCGCAGCACGGCGCTCTGCGACGAGGTTGCCCGCCTCATCGAGGGCGGTGTCGGCGCTGCGCGCGAGGATCGCATCTAACGCCTCGAGCTCGTCGGACAGGCCGCCGAGCTCTGGCGCAGCCGCGGCGGCGAGCGCGTCCAAAGCCAGCACAGGGGCAGGCCCGAGGGCCGGTGGGTGCGTGAGGGCAACGACCCTGAGGCGCGCCTCGTGATCGATCTCTGCCGCGACGACCCACAGCTCTGCACACGTCGCCTCGGCTCGCTGTACGGCTTCGGTCGCGACGAGATGATTGCGTCGGGCGTCAGCCTCTGCGATCCGCAGGGCGTGTTCGAGACGCTCGATGCCGGCTCCGATGGCCGCTTCTTGCTTTGACTCGGCCTCAGCGGACGCAGACGCGGTGTCCTCGCCGGTCCTGAGGTCGAGGGTGGGCTCATCGGACGGGTGCCCAGCCCCGCTGGGTTGGGGGGCATCCGGGGGAGCCGCAGTGTCGAGCCGCCCGCCGGTCGGCGATCCTTCGGTGGCTGCTCGAAGGCCGGCGTCGGCGACGATGTCCGCGGTGTTGGCGAGGCTGGCGATCTCGCTGAGGTCAGGCTGCGTGGGGGCCGCCGCACGCGTTGGTCGTCCCGCCTCGCCTGCCGCGCCGTCGGTCTCGTGCTGGGGGGTCGTCAACTGTACAGCTGCGAGTGTCTGATCGGCCGCAGCCCGCTGGCCCACGACGCGCGCCTGCTCGCGGTGTGCTGCCGCGAGCGCGGCCCGGCCGGCGGCAAGGTCGGCCTCCGCGATCTCAAGCGATCGAGCGATCTCCGCGGCAAGCGAGCGGGTGCGTGTGCACCACGAGACCAGGTTCACGATCGGCTCGTACCGTGCGCGCAACCCGCGCCTGGCCTCGAACGCGGCGCGGTGCTCCTCGAGGGCGTCCGCGACCCGCAACTGCGCAAGCGCGCCAGGCTCATGCGGCGCGGGCGCCGGCTTGGCCGGCTTCGCTGTCGCTCGAGGGTGTGCCTGCATGTCGTCCGGTCGTCGTGGTGGATGGGCGGCGGGTAGGCGATGGCGAAGATGCGTCGTCTCCATCGCGCCCCAGTGCGTGGTTGGTCCCCTTTGTAGCGGAGGCCATCGGCCCATTAGGCGATGGGCTTGAGCCGCTCCGCGCGGAACGGGCCGTCAGACCCCCCCTTCGCTCACTGACGGTGGCGGGAAGCCCTCCGCGACCGCGCTCAGGAGCAGATCTTGCAAGCCCCCGAGGTAGTGCAGCAGTGCGAACGCGGCGCGGTCGTGCTCGTCCGCATAGTCCTCCGCTTCGGTCTCCTCCGAGACGTCGAGCGTGGTGCCCAGGTAAAGGCGAAGCGCGTTGAGCGCCGTCAGCCAGGCGTCCGCCTGTGCGGCGTCGAGTCGTGTCGCCCCTGCTGTGGTGGCCAGCTGCTCAAGCTGTGCTCGCCGGCGGTCTGCGAGGTCATCGCCCGTGTAGCGCTTGTACTCCGCTTCGGCCTCAGCGTTGGACACGTATGCAGGGGGTGAGAGCCGGGCGAGGCCAGGGTCGTCTGGCCGCTGTGTCATGAGCTCGCTCAGCTGAAGGGGCAGGCTCGCCAGGAGCGCCCGTGCGTCGCCCTCAAGTTCGACACCGATGGCACCGTCGGCCAGCAATGTGAACGGCGAAGACCGCCGACGAAACGCCACGGCTAGCGGTCCTGTTCCATCGTCGCCCACAGCCCGGCCTCGTGGAGTCGAAACACATCGACCTCTGCGGATTCCCGTGGGCCGGTGCTGACGACGGCGCGGCCCTTCTCGTGAACGTCGAGCATGAGCGCGGTGGCCTTCTCTTGCGAGTAGCCGAACAGCTTGCGGAAGACGAACGTCACGTACGACATGAGGTTGATCGGGTCGTTCCAGACGAGAACGATCCACGGATGCGCAGGCGCGAGGACCTGGTCGACGTCTGGTCGCGCGACCTCAGCAGGCGCAGGAGCAACAGGCACACCGGCATGCTCGCACGTCTGCGGGGCGTCATCCAGGGCGCATCTCGGGCGCGGTGCCATGGGTTCATCGGCGGAGGCGTCCGCCGCTGGCTTTGTCCCCCGGGGGGAGTGGCCAATAGGCTTGTCTGCGGTATGGCAACGAGTGCGCCAGAGGCGTCGACCCCCACCGTCACCGACCCAGCAGTCGGGTTGGCTGGCGACCGCGCAGCCGTTCGGCTTGCCCGTAAGGCGGCTGGCTTCGTGGCGCTCACCAAGCCCCGCATCATCGAGCTGCTGTTGGTCACCACGCTGCCGACGATGGTCGTCGCAGACAAGGGCGTGCCTCGGGTTGCGCTGATGTTCTGGACCCTCGTGGGCGGCACGCTGGCCGCCGGTGGCGCGAATGCCATCAACATGTGGGTCGACCGAGACATCGATGCCATCATGAAGCGCACCGAGAAGCGCCCATTGGTCACAGGGATCCTGCAGCCGACCGAGGCGCTCGTCTTCGCCATCGGCCTTGAGATCCTCGCCTTTGCCGTGCTGGCCTGGGCCGCCAACCTGCTGTCAGCGGTGCTGGCCGTCAGCGCCACAGCGTTCTACGTCTTCGTCTACACGCTCTGGTTGAAGCGCCGGTCGCGCCAGAACATCGTCATCGGCGGCGCGGCCGGCGCGGTGCCGGTGCTCGTCGGCTGGAGCGCGGTCACGGGGTCGCTGAGCTGGGCGCCGCTGGTGTTGTTCGCCGTCATCTTCGTGTGGACGCCGCCCCACTTCTGGGCGCTGGCCGTGAAATATCGTGACGACTATGCAGCCGCCAACATCCCGATGATGCCCGTGGTCGCAGACCCGAAGAGCACCGGTCGCCAGATCGTCGCCTACTCGGTCGTGTTGTGGGCGACGAGCCTCGTCTTCTCGCCGGTCGCCGGGATGGGCCTCATCTACGACGTCGCCGCGACCGGGCTCGGAGCGGTGTTCCTCCTCTTCGCGATCCGCGTCCTCCGCTCGCCGACCATCACGAACTCGATGCGCCTGTTCGGGTGGTCCATCACGTACTTGACCCTGCTGTTCGGGGCGATGACCCTCGATCAACTGGTGCTCCGGTAGGCCCTGTCCACCTATGTTCCTGACCGTGCACCAGACCGAGGAGCCCCTCCCCGCATGACGATGACAGAGGCACCTCCCGAGGTCGCCGCCCCCGACGCCGCCGCGGTTGTCGCTCGCGTCGCCCCCGAGCCCCCCGCCGTCACCATCGACACCTCCGACCACAAGCGGATCGGACTCGTGTTCGTCGGTCTCGCCATGGTCGGCTTCTTCATCAGCCGAGGCCTTGGCGTGACGCTCGGAGCCGAGCTGATCAGCCGTGGGGTGTCGGTCGTCGGCGCCAACGGACGCCGCGTCTGGGGCCTGTATGACAGCGCGCTCCCGATGCTGTTTGTTGGCCCGCTGTTCGTTGGCATCGCGACGGCCATCGTGCCGCTCCAGATCGGTGCCAGCCGCCTCGCGTACCCCCGCGTCCAGGCGTTCGCGCTGTGGACCCACCTCGTCGGCGCCGTGCTGCTGGTCGCTGGCTACATCATCGACCCGCCACCCGGTCTCGGACTCTCATCGGTCGCGCCGCTGCTCGCACCCCGTGGTGGGGTCAACAAGGGCACAGACCTCATCCTCACGTCGTACCTGGTCCTCGGGCTTGCGACCGTCGTTGCCGCCGGCAACCTCGTCGCCACCTGCCTCACCGGTCGCGCCGACGGCATGACGCTGACGCGCATGCCGCTCTTCTCGTGGTCGGTACTCGTCGCCGGCATCGGAACGATGCTGGCGACGCCGGTCTTCATCGCCAGCGCGCTCGTCCTGTACATCGACGTCCACTTCGGCGGCCAGAGCATGTTCGCATCCGCAGGCGCCCTCAGCGTCTGGCAGAAGGGCCTCTGGCTCTACGGACGTCCCGAGATCGTGCTCCTCTGCCTTCCGGCGCTCGGGGCTGCCGCCGACATCGTTGTCACCACCGCGAAGCGTCCGCTCCTCAGCTTGGCCGCCCCCGCGCCGGCCAAGCTCACGGGCGGGTTGCCGCCCATTCCGGGTGTCACGACACCGGTCAAGGGGCACGTCGTCGCCGCCGGCGCGCTTGGCGCGGTTGGAGTGCTGTCGTTTGCGTGCTGGACCAACGGGACCAAGGCCATGGCATCCGGCGCCCAGCCGCTGCCGACCATCGCCGCCGCCGTCGTCCTCGTGCCCATCGGCATCGTCGCCACGCTGTGGCTCGGCACCCTGGCCACAGCCAAAGCACGACCGAGCGTCAACCTCCTGTTCGTCATTGGCGGGCTCGTCGCGCTGGTCGTCGCCGTCGCGCTCGGCGCTTGGAACGTCATCGACACGGCTGGCGTCGGCACGTTCGCGGCATTCGGCCCCATCGAGGCTGGCGCCATCGGGGTGCCCACCATCCTTGGCCTCGGAGCGCTCGCGCACTGGGCCCCGAAGCTGGTCGGCCGCAAGGTCATGGCCCCCGCGGCGGCGCTGAGCGCACTTGCGGCCGTTGGCGGCACCCTGGCCGTCGGCCTCGGTGCTGCGCTCGCAGGGCACGACGGGGCCAACGCGCACCTCAAGGACCGTGCGGCGAGCACGGCGGCAGGCAGCTTCGTCGTCTACCAGTTTGGCCAGATCCTGCTGGTGGCAGCTGGCGCCATCCTGGCCCTCGACCTCGCCAGAGCGCTGATCGCGTCGCGGGCCGGCGCACTCGACGCAGACCTCACCGACGGCATCACCCTTGAGTGGGCCGCGTCATCACCACCCCCCCTCCACAACTTCGACCTCATCCCTGAGGTGCGATCTGAGGCTCCGTTGCTCGACCTCGCAGCTTCGCGCCTCACCCCCACACAGAAGAGTGCCTGACATGGCCGTCGCAAGCACCGCAGCGCCCATTGCAGCGCTCCCGCCCGCGTACCGTGACCGCGCCCGCTCCGCCAACCCCCTTGTCGTCGCAGCCGGCTTGTGGGCCACGACGGCCATCGTCGCCTTCGGAGCTCTCGTCGGTGCCTTCACCCAGGTTCGCAGCGGCCATGCGGCGTTCTTTCCTGCCGACTACGCCAAGAAGAACTACATGCCGACGATGCTGTTCACGGCTGCGTTGTTCCTGCTGCCCGTCGCCGAATGGCTCGTCTGGGCGATCAAGCGCGGCGAGCGTCGCCAAGCCACTCAGGCCATCGGCCTCGCAGTGTTTCTCTTGGCCGCCATGCTCAACGGCCTCCTCTACTCCACTCGCCTGGCAGAGTTCGGAGCGGGATCCTCCAGCTTCGCGGTGTTCTTCTACGCGTTCTACACGCTCGCCGGGGTGGCCATGGTGGTCGCCCTCGCCTCCCTTGCCGTGTTCGGGGCCCGGCTGGGCACCCGCCAGGTAAGTGCGTTCGAGCCACTTCAGGCTCGGGCCACGGCCATCGCCGTCCACGTCGCCGCCGCCGGGTGGATCACCACCTGGGGCGCCCTCTACGCCGCGAGCAAGTAGGAGTCTCGAATGCTCTCCGCAGCTTCCAAGATCTATCTCGCCATCGCAGGCTTCGCTGCGGTGGCGTGGCTCGTGTTCGGCCACTTCGCCCACCGGGCCGACCACTTCGGCATCACGGCGCTCGTCGCCCTCGCGACGGCTGCCACCGCGGGCGCATGGGCGGCCTCGCTGCGAGTCGTCGGCGACACCGACATCGAGCGGCCCGTCACCGACGATGCGTCCCCGTTGGCCTTGGCGCCGCCGGCGCCGCCAGGACGCTCGACCAGGCCAAGCATCTTCCCGTTCCTGGCCGCCGCCGGCATCGGTGCCATTGCCATCGCGCCGGCATACGGCAAGCTCGCCACCATCGCCGGCGTCGCATTGTTGGCCATGGGCGCGGGTGGCTGGCTCGGCCAGACCATCCAGGAGCACCCCACCTACACGTCGCGCTTCGGTGACCGCGTCGAGGGTCGCGTGGTCGGCCCGTTCGGGTACCCGGTGCTCGCCATCGCCTTCGGCGCCGCCCTCGTCATCAGCGTCAGCCGCCTCTACCTGTCCGTCTCCGAGAACGCCGCCATCGTCGTGTCGGGTGTCTTCGCAGCCGCTCTGTTCCTCATCTGCCTGGTCGCCGCAAACGGAGCGGACATCGGCCGGCGGCTGACCGGGGCGCTTGGCGCGCTCGCCGCGGTGGCCGTCGTATCGTCCGGAGTCGTCGGAGCCGCGCAGGGCGAGCGCACCATCGAGAAGCACCCCCTCAGCTTCACGCGCATCCGCGTCGAGGCTGAGGGCATCCAATACGGCCGTGGCGATCACAAGCTCGAGAAGCTGGCACTTCCAGAGGGCACCATTCGCTTGACCTTCGCGAACTTCGATCCAGAGGGCACCTACCACGACATCGGCATCTACTCGGAGAAGGTGGGAGGCGAGCCGCTCGTCGCCGCGCTACCGATCGATGGCGGAAAGAAGGGCGTCTCAGACATCAACACCACCAAGGCCGGCATGTACAAGGGCACGACCTACTTCTTCCGATGCGACTTCCACCCGGCCATGGTCGGCCAGGTCGAGATCGTGGACGGCCCCAAGATCATCGAGGGTGAGCACAAGTGAGAAACGCAATGAAGAGTTGGCGCCGAGGGGCCTCAGCGGTGGCAGGAGTTGCGCTGCCGTTGGTCATCGCAGGCTGCAAGAGCGCCGATACGCCGCAGACCACGTTCGTGCCAGAGGGCCCGTTCAGTCGGGTGTCATGGGATCTCATCAAACCGGTGTTCGGCATCGCTGCCCTCGTGTTCGTGCTCGTGCAGGGTCTCATCGTCTATGCGGTGGTCGCGTTCCGCCGTCGCAGTGAGGACGAGCGCCCGGTCCAGATTCACGGCAGCACCGCATTCGAGTTGGGCTGGACGATAGCGCCAGCCCTCGTGCTCGCGTTTGTGGGCTTCTTCACCGTGTCGAAGGTCTTCTACCTCGACAAGCAGTTCAAGGACTCCATGCAGGTCGAGGTCATCGGCCATCAATGGTGGTGGGAGTACAACTATTCAGACGCCAGCGGCAAGGTCGTGGTCCGGACCGCAAACGAACTGCACATCCCGGTCGGCCGCAAGGTTCAGCTCAACATGACGTCGGGCGACGTCATCCACTCGTTCTGGCCACCAAAGCTCGCCGGCAAGATCGACGTCATCCCCGGGCGCCGCAACCACATGACCATCCAGGCCGACCGGCCCGACTTCTACTACGGCCAGTGCGCAGAGTACTGCGGGCTGAGCCACGCCAACATGCGTCTTCGTGTCGTATCCCAGACACAGGCAGACTTCGATAGCTGGATGGCGGCCAGCAACGCCGACACCCCCGCGAGACGCTACGAGACGGTCACCACGGACAACCTGGCCACCGCCACGGCCGCCGAGAAGGGCGCCACGCTGTTCCTCCAGAAGGGCTGCTCCGGCTGCCATGCGGTCAACGGCATCTCAAGGGGCGCCGTCGGCCCCAACCTGACGTACTTCAACAGCAGGGCAACGTTCGCCGGGGCCATCTTCGAGAACACCGACCTCAACCTGAGGGCGTGGCTTCGCAACGCGCCCGAGGAGAAACCGGGTTCGCTGATGCCTAACCTCAAGCTCAGCGAGACCGACATCACGTCGCTGATCGCCTACCTGCGCACGTTGGGTGACCCCAGCCTCTCGACGGTCGACCTGGCTTCGGGCCAAGCGGCCCGCACGACCCCAACCACGCCCTGATCGCCGGAGCAAAGGAAGCACCCATGACAGCGGCCACCATTCCCCAGAGCGCCACCGCAGGCGTCACGCCCATCACCTCCAGCATGATCAAGCGGCCGACGGCCACCACCGGCTGGGTGTCGTGGCTCACCTCCGTCGACCACAAGCGCGTCGGCATCCTCTACGGCGTCACCGCCATGGCCTTCTTCATCGTCGGCGGCATTGAGGCGTTGCTCATCCGCGTGCAGCTCGCCGCGCCGAACGGCAAGGTTCTCGACGCCAACACCTACAACCAGGTGTACACGATGCACGGCACGACGATGGTCTTCCTCGTGGTCATGCCGCTTGGTGCGGCATTCATGAACTACCTGATCCCGCTGCAGATCGGGGCCAGAGACGTCGCCTTCCCGCGACTCAACGCACTGTCCTATTGGACGTTTCTCACGGGAGCGCTGGTGCTGTACAGCTCGGTGTTTCTTGGCGGCATGCCCAATGGCGGCTGGTTCGGCTACGCCCCAAACACGTCCATCGTGTATTCGCCCGGCCACAACATCGACTTCTGGATCGTCGGCCTCACCATCACCGGTATCGCCTCAACCGTCGGTGCCGTCAACCTCATCGTCACCTGCCTCAACCTGAAGGCGCCTGGCATGGGCCTGTTTCGCATGCCCGTCTTCACGTGGATGAGCCTCGTCACACAGTTCCTGTTGCTGTTCGCACTGCCCGTCATCACTGTCGCGCTGTTCCTCCTCATGTTTGACCGAAACTTCGGAGCGAACTTCTTCAATCCCGCCAACGGCGGCGACCCCGTCTTGTGGCAGCACCTCTTCTGGTTGTTCGGTCACCCAGAGGTGTACATCATGATCCTACCTGCGTTCGGCATGGTGTCCGAGATCCTGCCGGTGTTCGCCCGGAAGCCGATTTTCGGCTATCAGGTGCTGGTGTTCTCCGGTATCGCCATCGGCTTCATGGGCTGGGGGGTCTGGGTCCACCACATGTTCTCCGTCGGCCTCGGTCCCGTGTCGGTGTCCGCGTTCTCCGTGTCGACGATGTTCATTGCGGTACCGACGGGCGTGAAGATCTTCAACTGGATCGGCACCCTATGGCGAGGATCGCTGCGGTACACCGCGGCGATGATGTTCTCGATCGGCCTCATCGCGATGTTCACCATCGG
>JAYUDU010000406.1:0-4027 GCA_043739605.1 Acidimicrobiales bacterium
GTGGCCGGCTCGATATCGATGACCATGTGGCGCGCCTCGTGACCCGGGGGTTCGCTCCGACCGTCCCCGGCTTCGCCGTCCACGACCCGTACCGTAGGAGGCGGTGAGCGAGTCGTCGGGGACCGTCGAGCGCGTGTCGGTGCGCCTCTCGCCGACCGCCGTCGTCATCGTCGTCGCCGCGGTCGTGACGGCGGTGCTGGGCAGACGCCTGTTCGTCGCGGCTCATCGCCCCATCGGGTGGGCCGCCGCGGCCGTCGTGGCCGCTGTCCTGCTCGACCCGATCGTCGACCGCCTCGCCGTACACATCCGCCGAGTTCCCGCAGTGCTGTTGACCTTCGCGATAGTCGGCGGCGCCGCCGTCGGCGTGGCGTACCGCACGTTCGACGACCTGGATCGTGCGTCACATCGACTCAGGGTCGCCGCGCCCCTCGCCGCCACCCGCATAGAACAGCGCGACGACAGCATCGGCGCGCTCGCCCGCGAGACCAATCTGTCGCCCCGCGTCGATGCGTTCGTCGCCGACCTGAGCGCGCGGGTGACTACCGGCGACGAAGTGCTCGTGCGGACGCTCGGCACCGCGCCGACCTACCTGATCGGGGCCATCCTCACCGGCTTCCTCATGACCTTCGGGCCTCGACTCACAGCAGCCGCACTCGCCCAAGATCGAGATCTCGTCAGACGAGGCCGCCTCACAGCCCGCCTGGAGCAGGCCCTGCACCACGCCCGCCGCACTGTCGTCGACACGCTGCTCGTTGGCGCCGCGGTCGGCGTCATGACGGCTCTCAGCGCGCAGCTGCTGCACCTTCCCGCACCGGCTGCGCTCGGCGTCACGGCCATGTGCTTCGCGGTGCTGCCCCACGTCGGCATCCTTCTCGGCGCCACCCCGCTGCTGTTGCTGACGCTTGGCCTGCGCCAGGGCACGGTCGCCCCGGCCACCATCCTGGCCGTGGTGCTCGTCGCCCAAGCAGTGGACTCGCTGGTGGTCCGGCGCCGCATCGCACGTCACGGCACCCATCTCGGCCTGCTCGTTCCGTGGGCAACCGCGCTGCTCGGGTTTGCTGTGTACGGCATCGGCGCTGCCGCCTACGGCCTCGCGTACGTCACCTTCGGGCTGGCCGTGCTCGATGCGTCGAGCAGCGGGGCGTTCACTTCGACGCCGTCATCTAGTCGTCGAGCTTGAGAGCAGCGATGAATGCCTCTTGGGGGACCTCGACCCGTCCAATGTTCTTCATCTTCTTCTTGCCCTCCTTCTGCTTGTCGAGCAGCTTGCGCTTGCGGGTAATGTCACCGCCGTAGCACTTTGCAAGCACGTCCTTGCGCTTCGCTTTGACCGTCTCGCGGGACAGCACGCGGGCACCGATGGCCGACTGGATGGGCACGTCGAACATCTGACGGGGGATCAGCTCCTTGAGCTTCTCTGTCATCAGGCGGCCATGCGTCTGTGCCTTGGCCCGGTGGATGAGGCAGGAGAACGCGTCGACCGGCTCCGAGTTCAACAAGATGTCGAGCTTCACGAGGTCGGCCTCTTCCATGCCCGCCTCCTCATAATCGAGACTGGCATACCCCTTGGTCCGGCTCTTCAGGGCATCGAAGAAGTCCATGACGACCTCGGCCAACGGCAGGCGGTAGACCAGCTCGATTCGTTCTGGTGAGAGGTATTCCATGCGAATCATCTCGCCGCGACGGGTCTGACACAGGTCCATGACGGTGCCGGTGTACTCCGCAGGCAACAGGATGGTCGCCTTCAACATGGGCTCGGAGATGGACGAGAGGGTATGGGCCTCCGGCATCTCGCTTGGGTTGGAAAAGCGAACGACCTCACCGGTGTGTTCGACCGTGGCGACGTACTCCACCGATGGAGCAGTACCGATGAGCGACAGACCGAACTCGCGCTCAAGGCGCTCCTTGACGATCTCCATGTGCAGCAGGCCGAGGAAGCCGCACCGAAACCCAAAGCCGAGCGCGCCCGAGGTCTCCGGCTCGTAGGTGACCGCGGCGTCGTTGAGCTTGAGCTTCTCAAGACTCTCGCGCAGCAGGGAGAACTCGTCGCCGTCGATCGGGAACACGCCACAGAACACCATCGGCTTCGGCTCGCGGTAGCCGGCCAAGGCCTCCTTGGCGCCGTGCGGGCCGGCGATGGTGATCGTCTCACCAGAACGGGCCTCTGTGAGGTCCTTGATGCCGGCGATGATGTAGCCGACCTCGCCAGGTCCGAGCTCCGTGACGGGCACGTTGACCGGCGACCGGAAGCCGATCTCCTCGATCTCGTGCGTCACGCCGGCCTGCATGAAGCGCAGCTTGTCGGTGGCCCTGAGCGTGCCGTCCATGACGCGGACCGCCGAGACGACCCCCCGGTACTGGTCGTAGTAGCTGTCGAAGATGAGGCCCCGCAGCGGTGCCTTGGCGTCGCCTTTCGGAGCGGGCAGGCGCTCGACGACAGCGTCGAGGAGCTCGGCGACGCCCTCGCCAGTCTTGGCGCTGATCCGCAGGATCTGGTCTGCGGGGATGCCGAGCACCTTCTCGATCTCTGCTGCGTAGCGCTCCGGGTCGGCGGCCGGCAGGTCGATCTTGTTCAGGCAGGCGACGATCTCGAGGTCGTTCTCCAACGCCAGGAAGCAGTTGGCCAGGGTCTGAGCCTCGATGCCCTGGGCCGCGTCGACCACGAGCACCACGCCCTCGCAGGCTGCGAGGCTCTGCGCGACCTCGTAGCCAAAGTCGACGTGGCCCGGCGTGTCGACGAACTGGATCTGGTAGCCCTTCCAGTCGACGCGAACGTTCTGGGCCTTGATGGTGATGCCGCGCTCGCGCTCGATGTCCATGGAGTCGAGGAACTGCGCGCGCATGTCGCGCGCATCGACCGCTCCCGAGAGCTGGAGAATGCGGTCGGCGAGCGTGCTCTTGCCGTGGTCGACGTGCGCGCAGATCGACAGGGTGCGGATGCGCTCAAGGCCTTCAGCCACGGTGCAGGTGGGCGCTCCAGCGCGCCTCGACGTTCTCGACCACGGCATCCATCTTGGCCCGCCGGGTGGCGTGCAGCGAAAACGGCCGGATCGTGGCGATGAGCCGGAGCAACGAGCCGGCGTCGTTGACTGTGATCCGCCAAAGGTCGCCGCCGACCTGTTCCCCCAGGAGGCCGAGCGCCTGCGCGCCGCAGGTTTCGTCATTGTGGTGCTCGAGGTCTCCGAGCCCGAGCTGCGCCGTAGGCACGTGCAGCGCGAGGCGGAGGAGGGATGGACCAACGTCGAGTGGTTCGACTGGAACCTGGCCCACGTCCTCGAGCTCCGGGCCACCGGTCTGGTCGACACCGTGATCGACGCCGAACAGCCGCCCGCCGACGTGGCCGCGGCGATCGTGGCCGAGGCGCAACAGGTCTTCGCTGCTGAGTCGCTGGTCGCCCGGTTCGCCCGACTCCCCACGGCCGACCCGGTGGCCCCGCGCTCGGACATCGACGCGGCGATCTACCGGACCCCGTGACTGGCAGATCCACGAGGCGGAGTTCGGGGTGTGGTTGAGAGGGATCACGAGGGTGTTGGGCAGGAGCACACGCCCAACTGCAAGTCCCGAAGGACCTGCGGACGAGATGATGCCTGTAGCGCGCTCTGTGACAGCGGCGTCAGGCAGTTGGTGTAGACGCTCCCGTATCGCAGCGGCGAGCGGCTACCCCGATCTCGCGCCGCCGCTCGCCCCCGCGGCCGCCGCGTACGCTCGGGCGCCTGCCATGACGACGACCCCCGCCGCTGCCGAGACGACCAAGAACCACGCCTCGTTGATCTGGGCGGTGGCCGATCTGCTGCGCGGCAACTACCGCCAGTCCGACTACGGCAAGGTCATCCTTCCGCTCACCGTGCTGCGGCGGCTCGACTGCGTGCTGGAGCCGACGAAGGTCGCTGTCCTCGCACGGCACGCGTCGCTCGAGGGCAAGGGTGCCAACCTCGACCCGATCCTGCGGTCTGCCGCCGGCGCGGCGTTCTTCAACACGTCGAAGCACTCGTTCAAGACGCTGCGCGACGCGCCCGAGGACCTGGCC
>JAYUDU010000407.1:0-4023 GCA_043739605.1 Acidimicrobiales bacterium
CACGACCTGGTCGACATCGAGGCGTTGTCGCATCGCATCCTCGTCATCGACCACGGCATCGTGGTGCACGACGGCACGGTCGAAGACCTCAAGGCCAGCGTCGGCGCAGACCGCATCGTCGTGGTGGACCTCCTCGCCGCGCAGCCTCCCCTCGCGATCCCTGGCGCCACGTGTGAGCGGGTCGAGGGGGCGCGTCAGTGGCTGCGCGTCCCTGCCGGCTCTGGCGCCATCGGCGCCGTCGTGCGGGCCGTCACCGACCGCGATGACGTCGCCGATCTCAGCGTCGCCGAACCCGACATCGAAGACGTCGTCCGCCGCATCTACGCACGCTGATCCGCAGGCTCCGCGCCGCAGCGCGAGGATTGCGGTGTGCCCGTCGCCATCACCGTCCGCCCCTACCGGCACGCCGACCACAACGACACTCTGGCCACAGCAGCACGGGCGTTCACCATCGACCCGTTGTTCTCGTTCTTTTGTAGGGACACCCTGCACGAACACCGACTCCTGCCCCGCATGATGGCCGGGTACATGCGCGACCTTGACCGCAATGGCACGGGGTGGATCGTCGAACACGATGGTAAGCCACGCGCCTTCGCCGGGTGGCTCGCTCCCGGGGCATTGCCGCGTTCGACGCGACGAGAGGTGGAGGGCTTTGTGCTGTCTGCCCCCGCGATCCTGCGCAGCGCCCATCCCCTGAAGGCCATTCGCCTGTTCACCGAGGTCGAGCGGCGTCATCCAAGGGAGCCGCATTGGTATCTGTCCTTGCTGGTGACCGACCCGACGCTGCAAGGTAGAGGGCTCGGCTCTGCCGTCATTGCTCCTGGACTCGCCGTGGCCGACGACGCCGGCATGCCCTGCTACCTCGAGACGCAGAAGGAGTCCAACGTCGGCTGGTATGCCCGCCAGGGCTTCGAGCTGCAGCGCACCATCAGCCTGCCCGGCATCCCGAGCGTGTGGTGCCTGTGGCGCGGGCCGCGCTGAGCGCTCCCGGCTCCGCGCATCATGATGCGCGGTACGATGCGTTGATGCGCACGACCCTCACGCTTGACGATGACGTCTACGAGACGGCTCGAAAGATGGCGTTCGAGCAGCGTCGACCCCTCGGTGCCGTCGTCAGCGACCTCGCTCGCACCGGCGCCGCGGCGGCGCCGCGGAAGGTGAACTTCGGCTTTGCAAGGGGGCGCGGGTGGATCGCTGATGACTTCGACGAGACGCCGCAAGAGTGGCTCGACGCGATCGAGGAGCCCATCGACCCGGACGAGCGCTGATGCGGCTCCTCCTCGATACGCATGTTGTCATGTGGGCTGCACTCGAGCCTGAGCGGCTCGGCCCCGAAACGACCGCTCTGCTTGGCGACATGGACCACGAGCGGCTCATCTCGGCGATCTCCTTCGCGGAGATCGCGATCAAGCGTCGGCTCGGCAAGCTGGCATACAGCGTGACTGCGGCGGACACCCTTCGTGCTCTCGACGCCCAGCCTCTCGCGTTTGAGATTGCTGCGGCTGAGGCTCTCGCGTTGCTGCCGTTGGCGCACGCCGACCCGTTCGATCGAATGCTCGCGGCGCAGGCGACCGTTGGTGGACTCCACCTGGTGACAGCCGATCGGGTGCTGCTGTCTGGCTACCCAAACGTGGGCACCATCGACGCCCGCCGCTGACGGCGCTCTATGGCCGGACGGTCACGCCGGCGGCCGCCAACGCGGCCTTCGCGTCGCCGATAGTGAACTCGCCGAAGTGGAAGATCGAGGCCGCCAACACTGCGTCGGCGCCGCCTTCGATGACGCCGTCGACGAGGTGCTGGAGCGTGCCCACGCCTCCGCTGGCGATGACGGGAACGCCGACCGCATCCGTCACCCGTCGGGTCAGCGTGAGCTCGAACCCGTCCTTGGTGCCGTCGCGATCCATGGAGGTGAGCAAGATCTCGCCAGCCCCGAGGGCGGCGGCCTCCTCTGCCCACGACACCACCTCAAGGCCGGTCGGTTTGCGACCGCCATGGCTGTAGACCTCCCACGTCGGCTCGCCCGACGGCGTCGCCTGCGCCGAGCGGGCATCGATGGCGACGACCACGCACTGGGCGCCGAACTCGTCGGCCAGCGCCGCGACCAGCTCCGGGCGTGCGATGGCGCTTGAGTTGACGCCGACCTTGTCCGCCCCGGCCCGCAGCATGCGACGAGCGTCGTCGACAGAGCGGATGCCCCCGCCGACGGTGAGGGGAATGAAGACCTGCTCCGCGGTGCGGCGGACGACGTCGATCATGGTGTCGCGGCCGTCGCTCGTGGCGGTGATGTCGAGGAACACCAGCTCGTCTGCGCCCTCGGCGTCATAGCGAGCGGCGAGCTCTGCCGGGTCGCCGGCGTCACGCAAGCCGACGAAGTTGACGCCCTTCACCACGCGTCCAGCATCGACATCGAGGCAGGGGACGACACGGATCGCACGCACCCCGGCGACGCTATCCGAGCCCGCCCCGACCGCCCACCCGACTTCTGCTCACACAGGTGTGCCCCCGGAACCGGCGGGGCCGGCGACGCGACGGCAACCGGCACGGCGACGCGGGCATCAGCCGGCGTTGCGGACCGCCTGGGCACGAACCCACGCGACCACCTGAGCGTGGTCGAAGCGGGCGACCTCGAGCCAGCGCAGGGGGTGGAGCGGTCCACTGGCCGCCAGTGCCTTGACGACGGCCTCACGATCGGAGACGCCGACGACGACGAGCGCTCGCCCCCCGACCGCGAGCGCATGCGACGCTGCCGCTGCGGCCGCAATCCCCCCGGCGCCGTAGGACCGCAGGTGGGTGACGACGGCCTCTGGTACCTCGTCGGCGAGGGCCAGCGCGAGCGCTTCGCCGGCGGCGCCTGGTGCATCGAGACCGACAAATGGTAGCTCGCGGGACAGGTTGTCGGGCGTCTCCGGTGTTGGCGCGGCCCCGACTGGCCCGGGTGCGGCGTCGATGCCGATCTGTGGATCGGGGCTTCTCGCCGCGGCATCGGCCTCCTCGATGGCCAACAGGTGCGCGTCGACAGCCGCCTCGACGACACGAGGCGGCTGCGGGACCTCGATTTCGGCGACCCTGCCGTCGGTCAGCGAGATCGCGAGCCAGCAGCGCTGAGCCGGCTCCCCCTTGCCCTTACGGCCGAGGATGCCACGCCCAGACTGCTCGTTCTCGCCGCCGCGCACCTCGACACCGGTCAGCTCGTCCCAGTTCCACAGGTAGAGGGCGCCATCGGTGTCGTAGAGGTTGATGCCGTCGTCGTCGAGGCGGACCGAGCACGCCGCCCCTGGTCTGATGGCCATCCGCGCCCCCTCGTAGGTCACGCCGCCGACGTAGCTGCAGGCGGGCAGGTCGAGCAGCGGCACCCCCCGATCATGACCGACGGCGTCGGTCGGCACGACCCCGCCAAGAGTGCGAGGTCGGCGCCGGTGCGCGGCGCCGCCGTCTGCGCACGCGGGACATGGTGTCCTGGCCCCAGGTCGTGCGCACGCAGGGGCGCGTGCACGACTGCGCACGCAGCACGAGGCGCTCACACCCCCGCTTGTGCATGCGCGCGGACGTCGTCCTCGCGCGACTTCGCGACGAGGGAATCGCGTCGGTGGATCAGGCGCCGTCGAGCGCCCTGAGGGTCGAGGCGACGTCGAGCTTGCCTTCGTAGATCGCCCGGCCGGCGATCGCGCCGGCGACGCCGATGTTGCGGAGCGCGAGGACGTCGGCGGCTGAGCCGATCCCGCCCGACGCGATGATCGGTACTGACGTACGTGTGAGCGCCCGCTGGTAGAGCGCCAGCGCGGGGCCTTCCATCGTGCCGTCGACGGCCACAGATGTGATGACGAACGCAGCGGCTCCGTCGTCGCCAAACCGCCGCAGCGAGTCCTCGAAGGTGTCGGGGACGTCCTCCTGCCAGCCCTGCACCACGAGGGTGCCCGCCGCGGTCACGCCGAGGTCGACGGCGACCTGACCTGGGTGCGTCCCGCACAGGGTGGCGACCAGGCCCGGTGTCCGAAATGCCGCAGTTCCGACGACGACGCGGGC
>JAYUDU010000408.1:0-10073 GCA_043739605.1 Acidimicrobiales bacterium
CACACCCGAGGCCACCGCGCCCGACCCCGGCCCTCAGCCCGTCGCGTCGGTCGCTTCCGCACCCCGACCCCGCGTGCGTGACGAAGACGGCTCAGCCGGCCCGCCACCCGGTGGGTTTGGCGGCCGTGACATGCCCATGGCGGTCGCCGTTGGCGGTGGGTTCGCCCTGCTCGCTGGGCTGTTGTTCTTGGTCGCAGAGCCGTTCGGGCCCTTCGTCCTCTCGCTCGCCATCATCGTGCTGTGCGCAGCAGAGGTCTTCGGCGCGTTCACCAGGGCCGGCACCAAGCCCGCCACCATGCTCGGCCTCGCCGCAGTGGCTGGGTGCGTCGTCGCAACGTACGCGAAGGGCGCCCAGGCCCTGCCGGCCGTCCTCGCCATCAGCGTCATCGCCACATTCTTGTGGTACCTGACCAAAGCAGGCGGTGGCCGTCCCGTGCTCGGCATGGGCACCACCCTCCTCGGCATCTGTTGGATCGGGGGCCTCGGCTCCTTCGCCGGTGCGATGCTCACCCAGCACATCGGCCGATCCGGCACCGTCATCTTGTTCGGCGCCATCCTGTGCACGGTCGCTTCTGACGTCGGTGGACTCGTGGCCGGCTCGTTGTTCGGGCGTGCGCCGCTCGCCCCCGATGTCAGCCCGAACAAGACCGTCGAGGGCACCCTTGGCGGGCTGGCGTTGACGGTGCTGGTCGGCGCCGCCATCGGCTTGGTCTCCGACACCTGGGATGGTCCCATCAACGGAGCGGCCCTCGGCCTCGTCGTCGGCCTGCTCGCACCGCTCGGCGACCTGTGCCAATCGATGGTCAAGCGGGACCTCGGCCTCAAGGACATGGGCACAGCACTGCCGGGGCATGGGGGCTTCCTCGACCGATTCGATTCTTTGCTCTTCGCGCTGCCCGGCGTGTACTACCTCGCATCGGCGCTGAACCTGTTCCACTACAAGTGACGGTTGGTGTGGCCCTCGCCGGGGTCACCGGGTCCATCGGCACCCAGTCGATCGAGGTCTGCGAGGCCGCGCCGGATCGATACGAGATCGCAGCCATCGGTGCGTCCGGCGCCAACCCAGACGCGCTGGTGGCGCTCGCGCACCGCACCAGGGCGCCCCTCGTTGCTGTGGCCGACGCGGCCGCGGCACGCGACGCCGACCTGGCGAGCCGGCTGGGCCGCGGGGTCGAACTGCGGTGCGGACCCGAAGCGCTTGCCAGCTTGGCAGCCGAGGCGTCGGTCGCCGTCGTCGTCAATGGTGTCGTGGGCTTCGCTGGCCTTCCTGTCACCATGGCGACGCTCCGCGCCGGCAAGCGGCTCGCGCTCGCCAACAAGGAGAGCCTCATCGCGGCTGGTCCGGTGGTGCAGCGGGTGCGCTCCACGCCCGGCGCCGAGATCCTGCCCGTCGACTCCGAGCACTGCGCGCTGCACCAATGCCTCCGCTCCGGCAGCGACCGGGGCCTCGACCTTGCCCACCTCGTGCTGACGGCCAGCGGCGGCCCGTTTCGTGGCCGCAGTGCCGCGGATCTGGCCGAGGTCACCGTCGCTGACGCGCTCGCCCACCCCACGTGGTCGATGGGTCCCAAGATCACCATCGACAGCTCGACGCTCATGAACAAGGGCCTCGAGGTCATCGAGGCGGTCGAGCTGTTCGGGCCGACGCACGGCGTCACCATCGACACCGTTCAGGTCGTCGTGCACCCGCAGTCGATCATCCACTCGATGGCCACCTTCAGCGACGGCGCCACCATCGCTCAGCTGTCGATGCCAGACATGCGACTGCCGATCGGCTACTGCCTCGCCTATCCGGACCGTCTCGGCACAGCGTTCGGTGCCATCGATTGGGCGTCGCTGGCACGGCTCGACTTCGAACCCCCCGACCTCGACGCGTTCCCGTGTCTGCGGTTGGCGTTCGAGGCGGGCCGCGCCGGCGGCACCCGTCCGGCTCAGCTCAGCGCCGCGAACGAGGTCGCCGTCGAGGCCTTTCTGGCCGCGCGACTCCGTTGGGTCGAGATACCGGGCATCATTGCGGGCGTGCTCGACCGCCTCGTGGGGACCGACCCCAACTCCCTCGACGATGTGCTCGACGCCGATGCGACGGCTCGGCGCACCGCCGCCGACCTCTTGCCCGCCTGATCCGACCGGAGAGATCCACTGCTGTGCACATGAAGGACACGCGATGACGACGCTCGAGACTCCAGTCCCAACCGAGCCCGAAGCGGAGCCTCGGGTCGCCCAGGACTCAACCTCGGTCGACGCCGTCGCCGCGCAGCGTGCCAAGGAGAACCGCACTGCCGGCATCCGTCTTGCCGTCGTGGCTGCGGGGGGCCTCCTGCTCGCCCAGCGCGTCGGCGCCTTGAAGACGGTGCTGGTCGTCATGGCGGTCTTCTTGATGATCATGCTGCACGAGCTCGGCCACTACGTGATGGCCAGGCGGGCCGGCATGAAGGTCACCGAGTTCTTCGTTGGCTTTGGGCCCCGCGTGTGGTCTGTTCGTCGTGGCGAGACCGAGTACGGCATCAAGGCGTTCCCCCTTGGCGGCTACGTCCGCGTGCCCGGCATGACCAACCTCGATGAGGTACCGGCCGCTGACGAGGCGCGCACCTACCGCCAACAAGGCATGTGGGCCCGGGTGGGCATGGCTGCGGCGGGGTCGACGGTCCACATGATCATCGCGTTCCTCCTCCTGTTCGCCCTCAACGTCGCCGTCGGCAACCCCCAGCACGTCACGGTCGTGCCCGTCGTCGGATCCATCTCCAAGCTCACCAACGGCGTCAGCCCGGCAGAGGACGCCGGGCTGCTTCGCAACGACCGCATCGTCAGCATCGCCGGCCATCCTGTCGTCGAGTTCGCCGACCTGCGCGCCGTCGTCAAGTCGAACCCGAACGTCGCGCTGCCGATGGTGGTCGACCGCAAGGTCAACGGCACCACCCAGCGACTCAGCCTCACCATTACACCGGCCGACCGCGGAGCAGCCGGCGGCTTCTTGGGTATCGGGCCGACGGCCGTGAAGCAGACCGTCAATCCGATCGCAGCCACCGGACGATCGATCACCGACTTCGGGTCGTTGTTCAAGAGCTCGGTGAAGGCGATCGTTGGCATCTTCTCGCCTCACGGGTTTGTTGGCATCGCCGACAACGTGCGCGGTGATACCACCACCGCCAACGCGCAGGGCAGCCGGTTCCTGTCGCCGATCGGGCTCGTGAACGTCGCAGGACAGACGGCCGACCAGGGCCTTGCCTACGTGTTCTCATTGCTCGTCCTGCTCAACATCTTCGTCGGCCTCTTCAACATGCTGCCATTGCTGCCCTTCGACGGAGGCCACGTCGTGCTGGCCATCTACGAGGGCATCCGCTCGAAGATCGCCGGGCGCCGCTACTACGCCGACGCCGCCAAGCTGCTGCCCGTGGCCTACGCGACGGTGCTCTTCTTGCTGTTCATCGGCGTCAGCAGCATTTGGGTCGACCTCCGCCACCCCTTGAAGTTGTAGGGGGTCGTTGTTGCTGGCGAGCCGGAGGGCTCGCTTCGCTCACTCCGGCTCGCTGACCTCCGCTCGCGGTGCTCGCTTTGGTCCACCTTGTGGCCCACGCCTGGCGCGCCGGGGCGCGAGACTACGGCGATGGAGCTGATCGAGAGCCGGTATCCGCGGAAGACCACGCGACAGGTGATGGTTGGGGCGGTGCCTGTCGGGGGAGCGGCGCCGATCTCGATCCAGAGCATGACCATCACCAAGACTGCCGACGTCGAGGGCACGCTCCAGCAGATCTACGCGCTGGCCGCCGCCGGCTGCGACATCGTGCGCTGCACCTGCAACCGAGCGGAGGCCGCCGAGGGCCTGGCCCAGATCGTGCCTCGCTCGCCGATCCCCGTCATCGCAGACATCCACAACAATCACCTGATGGCGCTGGCGGCGCTCGAGGCGGGAGTGCACTGCCTGCGCCTCAACCCCGGCAACATCACCGACCCCGCCAAGATCAAGAACATCGCCAAGGAGTGCAAGGACCGGGGCGTGCCCATCCGCATCGGCGTCAATGCCGGCAGCCTCGACGACAAGCTGTACCGCAAGTACGGCGGCGCGACGCCAGAGGCCATGGTCGAATCGGCGCAACTGGAGCTGGCCTACTTCGAGGAGGTCGGTTTCGACGATGTCAAGATCTCGGTCAAGGCATCCAACGTGCCGCTCATGGTCGAGGCATACCGCCAGCTGTCAGAGGCCACCGACCACCCCCTCCACCTTGGCGTTACCGAGGCCGGGCCGCTGCCGGGTGGCCTGGTCAAGGCGACCGCCGGCATCGCGACGTTGCTGATGGAGGGCATCGGCGACACCATCCGATTCAGCCTCACCGCCGACCCCGTCGAGGAGGCCAAGGCCGGTCGGATGCTGTTGGAGGCGCTCGGTCTGCGGGAGCGCAAGCGGGTCGACCTCATCGCCTGCCCCAGCTGTGGACGGGCCGAGATCGACGTGATCGATGTGGCGACCCGCGCCCTGGCGGCGTTCGGCGAGCGCGAGATCCCGCTGCAGATCGCCGTCATGGGGTGTGTCGTCAACGGGCCCGGCGAGGCCCGCGATGCGGATCTCGGCATCGCCGCCGGTCGCAAGAAGGGGCACCTGTTCGTCAAGGGCAAGAACGTTGCCGTCGTCCCCGAGGACGAGATGGTCGAGACGCTCGTCATGTGGGCAGAGCGGATCATGGAGGAGGGTGTCGACGCCGTCGTGGCCACAGCAGACGTCGAGGGGGCCAAGAAGGCCGCCGACGAGGACCGTGCCGCGCTGTTGGACGAGCAGGGCGACGACGTCAACCACGCCGGCACCAAGATCGACCTCATCCGCAAGACCGTCGAGGCTGGCTGAGCGTTGGGCCGCTCGACCGGCGGCGGCTGGCTCCGGCCGTCGTCCGTGCCGGTGGGTCGGAGCGTCGCGGCTGCGGTCTTCAGTGCGGCGGTGGTCCTCGCCGCCGGGTGCGCTGGTCAGCCAACCCGCCCGGATGCGCAGCCGACGTCTATTGCTTCGCCGATGCCGACCTTGGCGCCGGCTCAGTTCCCGACCGCAACCTCTGCGGCGCCGCCCGCGCCGACAGCGCCGCCTACCACTCGACTGCCGTCAGGCACACCGGTCGAGATCGCGCTGCGCGTCGAACGCGACGTGAGCGATCCGGCCACCGACGGCTTCGAGGCCGCCGCGTTGGCGATCCTCGCCGACTCGCGGGGCTGGACCCGGGCGGGTTTCCGGTTCGTCGCACGCGCCGATGCGCCGTATCGACTGGTGCTCGCCGAGGCGGCCGCGGTCGACGTGCTGTGTCTGCCCTACGACACGTTCGGGCTGTACTCCTGTCAGAACGGCACGACCGTCGCCCTCAACGCCGACCGCTGGCGCACCGCCACGCCGAAGTGGACGGGCACGCTGGACGACTACCGCCGCTACCTCGTCGGTCACGAGGTCGGCCACCTTCTCGGCCTGCACCATCCGGCGACGCAATGCCCTGCGGCGGGCCGACCCGCTCTCCTGATGTCGCAACAATCGACAGAGCTCGCAGGCTGCGTGGCCAACCCGTGGCCGCTCGACGCCGAGGTTGCGCTCGCGGCGGTTCGCCCAGCGATCCTCGCCCCTCCCTACAACCGCTGATGCCGCGGCACGCGTTGGTGCCGTCGCTCTGGCACCCTTTGGGCATGGACGACAGCGACAAGGAACAGATCGGCAAGGCGGCAGGCCTCGGGGCGGGGATGCTGGGCGGGGCCAAGCTCGGCCAGCTCATCATCCCGATCCCCGTCGTCGGCGGCTTCGTCGGCGCGGTGTTGGGCGGAGCTGCTGGAACCGAGATCGGCAAGCGCCTCGGCAAGGCCCTCATCAACGGCGCAACAGCGTTCGTCGAGACGCTCCAGAACCCGAGCATCCAACGCGGCGAGGTCCTCATCATCGAGGAGGGGTAGCCACCCCGGCTGACTCGGCTCAAGCGCTCAGCCCGCAGACCTAGGTTTTCGCCGCATGGCAGGCCCCAACATCCTCTTCATCGTCGCCGACGACCTCGGCTGGGGCGACCTGGGCTCGGTCAACGGCGGATTGTCCGACACGCCGCACCTCGACGCGCTCATCGGTGAGAGCCTGTGCCTGGCGCAGCACCACTCGTCGTCGCCGGTCTGCGCCCCGGCTCGGGCGTCGCTGTTCACCGGTCGCTACCCCCACCGCACCGGAGCCATCGACACGCTCGAGACCCGCGGCCTCGACCGCATCCACCTGAGGGAGCGAACCATCGCCGACCTCTTGCGGGATGCCGGTTACGTCACCGGCCTCGTCGGCAAGTGGCACAACGGCGCGCTCGATGCCCGCTACCACCCCAACGCTCGCGGCTTCGACGTCTTCGCAGGCTTCTGCGGAGGCTGGTCCGACTACCTCGATTGGCGGCTGGACCACAACGGTTCGCTGAAGCACTCCGACGGGCGCTACCTGACCGACGTGCTGACGGAGGAGGCCATCGGCTTCATCCAGCGGCACCACACCGCGGACGAGCCGTTCTTCTTGACCGTTGCCTACAACGCCCCGCACTACCCGCTGCAGGCCCAAGCCGAGGACGAAGCACACTTCGCAGAGCTGGACGCGACGCCTGCGGTCCGCACCCTGTATGGGATGGTGCGGTCGATGGATCGCGGGATCGGTCGCATCCTCGACGCCCTCGACGCGTTCGGTCTCGTCGACGACACCATCGTCGTCTTCACCAGCGACAACGGCCCCCAGCTGTTCGGCGCCGGCGCCGAGAGCACCGTCCGGTTCAACTGCGGTCTGGCCGGCGGCAAGGGGCTCGTCAACGAGGGGGGCATCCTGCTACCAGCGATCGTGCGGTGGCCGGGTGGCGGCGTCGCACCGGGCAGGGTCGACACGCTGGTGCACCTCACCGACTGGCTCCCGACCCTGCTCGCCGCGGTCGGCGTGCCGGTTCCCAAGGACAGCCTTCCGCTCGACGGCGTCGACGTCAGCCCGCTTCTGCACGCCCAGCCCGCCGAGGTACCCGATCAGCGGTTCTGGCAATGGAACCGCTATGAGCCGAGCGTGCGCACCAACGCGGCGGCCCGGGATGGGTCGTGGAAGCTGGTCGTGCCGCCGGTGTGGTCGACACTGTTCCCAACGCCGACGGATCTTGCCGCCGACCACGACCTCAAGGATCACCCCGACCTGTGGCTCGCCATCGACGCGTCACCGCTGGGTGCGACCGTCATCGACGAGGCTCCTTCGCCCCAGCTGTTCGACCTCGCCGCGGACCCCGGCGAGCAGAACGACGTCGCCGCCGCCCACCCGGCTCGGGTGACGCGCATGGTCGCCGACCTTGAGCGGTGGTTCGCTGACGTCGACACCGAGCGTCGCTCGCTGACCTGGACCTAACCTGGACCGAGGCGCCGCTGGTCCGGGCGGGCCAGGCCGAGAAGACGAACACCGACAAACCTCTGAGCGGACCGACGACATCCCTTGACGGCTGGCGACACCCCCTCGCTTCGCAGCGCGGCGTTGGCCCACTTCGCCGACGGCGAGCGCCGAGAGGACGCAAATGCTTCGTCCTGTCTGGGGCCACGCTCAAGACGAAGCGCTTCCGTCCTCAACAGAACGCAAGCAGGCGGAACGCATGCCCGTCTCACCCTTCGCTCTCATCCGGTGCGATTCTCCTCCTTCTCGGAGGGCCGGATGTCTCAGTCGCGCAGGGACCGGATCGCGTGGCCGAGGGCCTCGCGCTCCTTAGGATCGTAGGTAACCGCGAGCAGCTCGGCTAGCCGATCGCGCCACGGGGCGTCGGAGCCGGCGGCGAGAAGCGCCAGCTGCAGCTCGACCTCGGTGTGGCGGGCCACGACGACAGGAAGTCGCTCGGCCTTCGCCGGCGGGTAGGACGTGCCGGCGACGAGCTCATGCGGCTCCAGCTTGAAGATCCCGGCGAGCAGCGCGACCGTCCGCTCGCTTGGGACCGACATGCCGGCCTCGATGTGGGACAGCCCAACGCGAGACATGCCGAGCCGCTGGGCCAGGTCGTTCTGGTTCCAGCCGAGGTCGCCCCGCAGCGAAGCAACGCGACGGCCCAGTGCGACGGGTCCTTCCATGAGTCGGAGTCTCGTCGCGTCGCCGGCGCTCGTCAGCCAACCCACTTGGCAGACGGGCGGCCAGGGGCGGCGCATCCTGCAACTCATGGTCAAACGCGCACTCATCACCGGCATCACCGGCCAGGACGGCTCGTACCTCGCCGAACTGCTCCTCGACCTCGGCTATGAGGTGGTCGGCGTCGTCCGCCGGTCGAGCACGGTGACCTTCGAGCGCATCGCCCACATCCAGGACCGCCTCATCCTTGAGGATGCCCAGGCCGACCTGCTCGATGAGGCGTCGCTCATCGCCGTGCTGCGCCGCTTCCGACCGACCGAGGTGTACAACCTCGCCGCCCAATCGTTCGTGAAGACGTCGTTCGACCAGCCGGTGCTGACCGGTGAGATCACGGGACTCGGAGTGACCCGCATCCTCGATGCGGTCCGCCTGGTCGACCCCGAGATCCGCTTCTACCAAGCGTCGTCGAGCGAGATGTTTGGCAAGGTGGTCGAAACCCCGCAGCGCGAGTCGACGCCGTTCCACCCCCGCAGCCCGTATGGCGTCGCCAAGGCATACGGCCATTGGATCACGGTGAACTACCGCGAAAGCTACGACATGCATGCCTCGTCCGGCATCCTCTTCAACCACGAGAGCCCGCGACGCGGGCTCGAGTTCGTGACCCGTAAGATCACCAGTGGTGCTGCTCGGATCAAGCACGGCGTCGAGAAGACGCTCCGCCTCGGAAACCTCGACGCAGTGCGCGACTGGGGCTTCGCCGGCGACTATGTGCGGGCCATGTGGCTGATGCTGCAGCAAGACGAGCCCGGTGACTACGTCGTGGCGACCGGGGTGACGCATTCGGTGCGCGAGCTGTGCGAGATCGCCTTCGGCCGCGTCGGCCTGCGTTTCGAGGATCATGTGGTTGTTGACGACCGCTATCTGCGACCGGCCGAGGTCGATCTCCTCGTCGGTGACGCCACCAAAGCCCGCGAGGTGTTGGGCTGGGTCCCAGAGGTCGGCTTCGCCGAGCTCATCGAGCGCATGGTCGACGCCGATCTTGAGCTGCTCTCGACCTGAGCGCTCGGCTACAATTCTGGCTCTAGCGGGGACCCCATTGTCTCGTTGATAGCCCTGGCCTTGACCACCGGAGTTCCCCGTGCCGATGTGCTGGGCGACCGCCCGGACGGATTCGGGCAGCGCGTCGGCGTAGGCCTCACGAGCGTGTCGGGCCTGCGGTCGAAGATGCCGTTCGTCGCCAGGAGCCGACTCGTCACCTTGGGTGGTCGAGGCAACAGTCCGTGTGGCAGCACCGACGCCGTCGTATCCTGCGCCGGGTGCATCGTCATCCACGTGTCGCAGGCCCAAGCCGTCGCTGTGGCGGGCGCTCAGTGCGGTCCAGAACCCCGCCTCCGTACGGGCCGCGGCGGAACTTGAGAGTGGCACCGCGGTTGCGTATATCGTCTGCCGCTCGTCGCAGGCGGTGGGGCCGCCGCAATGTCACACACAATAACGATTCTCATCGGATCCCTCCTCGAATCAGTCGGATCCCTCCTCATTGTTCGTGAGACCCGACTCTCCCGAAGGCCGCGTTGGACATGGGTGCCGCCTCTCGGCGCGATTGGGCTCGGCGGTGGAACCGTGTTCGCCGCTGTCTCTGGCCATTCGCTTGTCGTCAGCGGTGGAGTTGGAGCCGTAGCGCTCGCTTCCATCGGCGGGTTCGCAGCGTGGGAAGCGCGCCGTCGACGAGACCATGCATGACAACCCGTCCTGACGATGGCGGGTAGGCGAATGGTCGACCAGGACAGACCCGCATGCCTTGACCTTGAGCGGGTGTCGTCGATGGTCGATATTCGTAGAGCGCCACCGGGCCGCGCCGCTCCTGGTCCGCGCGCGACTGACCCAACTATTCGGCAACATGAGTTAAAAGTGCTCGACATACGAACACCTGTTTGCTATCATCAAGACCATGGACGAAGCACAATGGAGGCAACAAACCACTGCCGTCCATACCGCCGATGCCGCCCACACCACATGG
>JAYUDU010000409.1:0-10001 GCA_043739605.1 Acidimicrobiales bacterium
GCATCATGCGAGGCTCCCGCGCGTGGCGATCCACTCGACCGGCTGGCCGGTGAGCTCGGCGATCCGGTCGTAGTCCTCGTCGTAGTGCCAGACGGTGGCGCCGCCGAGCTCGGCAGCGGCGGCGATGAGCAGGTCGTTGAGCTTCACTGAGCGGTGGTGCATCGCCTTCCTGCTCAACATCGCCTGCACATCCTCGGCTCGTCGGAACACATCGTCACCACATGCGATTTGTCGTAACTCGTTGAGGCGCTCGCGGAACAACGCGTATTGAAGTGGCGACGTCGCGCTGAACAACATCTCGAGCCTGACTGGCGGGGCGGTTGCGAGCAGGTACCGCTCGGTCGTGTCAGCCCATGGGCCAGCCACAGCCGGATGGCCCGATCGATGCCACGCCGAAGTGTCCGCCAGTCGAACGACGTTCACCGCCACATCTCGTCTCGCAGGGCAGGGTTCATCTCGAAGAGCTGGCCCGTCACGGTCTCCTCCGCAAAGCGTCGCAGCCGCTCGCGCTTGACGACCTGCGCGAGCGCTGCGTCAACCGTGTCCTTGATGCCCGTGGTGCCGAGTATCTCACGGGCCTCGGCCAGCATGGCCTCGTCGAGCTCGATAGTGGTACGACGCGTCATGTTCATGAGCATACGGCGACCGGACGATTGCGTACGATCAGCCCCCCAGTATGTGTACCGGGAGTCATGATGGCGTGCCGCTCACTCGAAGCCCGACCGCAGACTGAGCGCTCGCGTGTCATCGCAGCAGAACCAGTCGAGCAGCTCGACGCCGAAGTCGGCGGCGTAGATGGAGGCCGCGGCGAACCTGCGGCGCAGGGCATCGGCGCCAGCCTCGTCGGCGCTGTCCTCGTCGTCCACCGGCTCGTCGTTGTACGCGATCGCCATCGTGAGCTGGCTGAACCCGGGGTCGTTGGCGCACTCGTGCAGGATCGCCCAGACGCCCTTCTCGATGGGGTCCGTACGGGTCGCGCTGGCGATGATCTTGCAGCAGCCAGTCGCGTCGGCGAGCAGCAGCACGAGCTGACGCAGTCCGAACGCTCGCTGCTTCGCGCAGAACTGCCAGGGGTCGTCGAGCAGGTTGACGTAGGGACGCCCGGAGGGTGTGCGTCCCCCGTCGGCGATGAACCTGCGCTCGACCACGACGAGGCCCGACGTGGGGTCGGGCTCCAGGCCGGGTGGAGCCGCTCGGCTCGGTCGACGACGTCGGCTGGGGGTGAAAGGTGTGCGTGCCACGTCTCGAGCATACCTGAAGATACATGGAATGCAGCCAATAAGTATCAAAGCACCTAGGCGACCTTGGGGAACGGGCCAGCCTTGCCCAGCGCGCCTGGAGTGATCCGGCCCAGGACGCCGTCCAGCCAGTGGACTGTGTCGATGGCGGCGGCGAGGGACCAGCCGGTCTCGATGCCCATGCGCTGAAGCATGAACAGGACGTCCTCGGTTGGCACGTTGCCGGTGGCTTTCGGGGCGAACGGGCAGCCGCCGATGCCGCCGAGGCTGGCGTCGAAGCTGCGGATGCCGGCCTCGTAGGCGGCGTAGATGTTGGCGAGACCGGTGTTTCGGGTGTTGTGGAAGTGGGCCCGGATGGGGAGGTCGCCGACGATCGCTCGGGTCGCCTCCACGCGGGCCCTCACGTCGAACGGGGTGGCCGCACCGATGGTGTCGGCGAGGCTGATCTCGGTCGGTCCTGCGTCAGCGACAGCCTTGACCACCTCGATCGTGCGGGCGATCGGCACCTCGCCCTCGAAGGGGCAACCGAAGCTGGCTGCCAGCACGACGCTCGCACGGATGCCTGCGGCCCGCGCCTTGCGCGCCACCACGGCGAACGCGGCGATCGACTCGGCGGTCGTCATGCCCTGGTTCTTCTCGCAGAACGTGTCGGTGGTCACCACCGCGAAGTTGACCTCGCTGGCGCCCGCAGCGATGGCGCGGTCGAGGCCGCGCTCGTTCAGCGCGAGGGTCGAGAACACGGTGCCCTCAGGGACCGGCAGGTCGGCCAGCGCAGCCATGACGGCCTCGGCGTCTGCCATCTGGGGCACGCGCTTGGGGTTGACGAAGCTGGCGACCTCGACACGCCGTGCGCCAGCGTCGACCGCTCGCTTGATGAGCTCGACCTTCTGCTCCGTCGTCAGCATCGCGGGGTCGTTCTGGAGGCCGTCCCGCGCTGACACCTCGACGAGTTCGACCACGGGTGCAGCACCATCGGACATGTGGGCAATTGTATGCACGATCGCAGCACATCGGCCGTTGATCGGGAGATGCCACGTGTGGTTGTATACAAATCGTGCCTGAGATCGCCGAAGCGCCTGTCGACACCGCCAACCCTGGACACAAGCTGCGCGCCGTTGCCGAGCGGCTGAACGGCGGCGCCCTCAGCGACCTCAGGGTGATCGAGGTCGGGCAGCTGCTCGCTGGGCCGTTCTGTGGCCAGCTGATGGCGGACTTCGGTGCTGAGGTCATCAAGTGCGAGCCGCCCGGCGCCGGCGACCCGATGCGCGAATGGGGCCGCGAGAAGCCCCACGGCAAGAGCCTGTGGTGGCCCGTCGTCGCGCGTGGCAAGAAGTCGATCACGCTGAACATCCGCGAGCCGGCCGGCCAAGAGATCCTCAAGGAGCTGGTCGCCACCGCAGACGTCCTCATCGAGAACATGCGGCCCGGCACGTTCGAGCGGTGGGGCCTCGGCTACGACGTGCTCTCCAAGATCAACCCCCGCCTGGTCATGATCCGGGTCACCGGCTTCGGCCAGAACGGCCCGTATGCGAGCCAGCCCGGCTTCGGCGCGGTGGGCGAGGCCATGGGCGGCCTGCGCTACGTCGTCGGCGACCCCGACCGCGCGCCGAGCCGCACCGGCACCAGCATCGGCGACACCCTCGCGGCCACGTTCGCGTGCCTCGGAGGCCTGATAGCCCTGCACGCGCGCCATCGCACCGGTCGCGGCCAGGTCGTCGACTCTGCACTCTACGAGGCGGTGCTCGCCATCATGGAGAGCCTCGTCACCGAGTACGACGTCGCCGGCTACATCCGCGAGCGCACCGGCGCCATCCTCCCGAACGTCTCGCCGTCGAACGTCTTCCCGACCAAGGACGGCCTGTGGCTGCTCATCGCGGCGAACCAGGACACGGTGTTCGGTCGCCTCGCCGACGCCATGGACGAGCCGGAGCTCGCCACCAACCCGCGCTACGCGACGCACTCCGCTCGCGGCGAGACCCAGGCCGAGCTGGACGCCCACATCGGCGAGTGGACCAAGCAGCACACCATCGACGAGCTCAAGCAGAAGATGGTCGCCCACGCCGTTCCCCACGGCACCATCTACCGGGCCAAGGAGATGCTGGAGGACGAGCACTTCGCTGCTCGCCAGGCGATCATCAGCGTCGATCACCCGCAGTTCGGTCCGATCAAGATGCAGGGCACCTTCCCCAAGCTGTCCGAGACGCCTGGCGAGGTGCGCTGGGTCGGCCCCGAGCTTGGCCAGCACAACGACGAGGTCTACAAGGTCATCCTCGGCAAGACCGATGAGCAGCTCGCCGCGCTGAGCTCCGCAGGCATCGTGTGACTCGAGCCGTGCCGCTTACATCCCCAGCGTTCTTTGGTCATTGGGCGCGCTTTTCGTTGCCCAATGACCAAAGAACGACCAATCCGTGCAGGGCGGGGCGATGAAGCCGGAGGTCATCGTCGCGGGGGCTGGGCCGGTTGGGCTGACCGCCGCGCTGGCGCTCGCTCAGCGTGGAGTCGAGGTCCTGATGCTTGAGGCGGGGGAGGGCCTGGCCACAGAGAGCAGGGCATCGACGTTCCATGCGCCGACGCTTGAGATGCTCGCCGAGCTCGGTGCGATCGAGGCCGTGCTTGAGCAGGGCATCGTCTGCGAGCGGTTCCAATACCGAGACCGCGATGCTGGCCTCCTGTGCGAGCTGGATTTCAGCCTCCTCGCCGACGCCACGCCGTATCCGATGCGGTTGCAGCTCGAACAGTCCAAGCTCACTCCGATCCTCCTTGACCTCCTCGCCGCACAGCCCACGGCTGCGGTTCGATTCGCCGCTCCGGTCGTCGCCTTCTCCGAGGCCGACCGGGGTGTCGACGTCGTCATCGAGGGTGGCGAGACGATCAGGGCGTCATGGCTCATCGGTGCGGACGGCGCTCACTCGGCGGTGCGCAAGGCCAGCGGCATCTCGTTCGAGGGACTCACGTACCCGGACCGGTTCCTCATCGTGTCGACCGACGCCGACCTCCTCGCCGAGATCCCCGGCAGCTGCAACGTGAACTACGTGTTCGACCCGGTGGAGTGGCTGTTCATCCTGCGCACGCCGGAGCACTGGCGGGTGCTGTTCCCGATCACCGATCCTGAGGAGACCGACGAGCAGGCAACCTCCGACGAGCGCGTCCAGGATCGCATGCGCGGGCTGAAGGATCTCGGACGACCGTGGCCGGTCCTCCACACCACCATCTACAACGTCCACCAGCGCATCGCCGACACCTTCAGGAGCAGGCGGGTGTGCCTCGTCGGCGACGCCGCCCACGTCAACAACCCGCTCGGTGGCATGGGCATGAACTCCGGCATCCACGACGCGTTCCTCTTGGCTGAGGTGCTCGCTGGCGGCGGTGACGACTCCGCGCTCGACGCATGGGCCGTCGATCGCAAGCAGGTGGCATCCGGCTTCGTGCAACAGATCACCCACGGCAACTGGGCGCAGCTTCGCGAGGCGGACGCCACGGCACGTGCTGCGCGGTACGCCGAGCTGGCGCGCTGGCAGTCCGACCGCGGTGCGATGCGCGAGTACCTGTTGAAGGCCTCGATGATCGCCAGCCTCCGTCCGGAGCTGCTCGCCGAGGCCGGCGCATGATCCCCGTCTTCGACCCGGCGCGACCAACGGTCGAGGTCGGTCGGGTTGAGGAGTCGTCGGAGGAGGCCGTCGATTTCGCGGTCCGCGCTGCGACGGCAGCGTTTCCTGGATGGCGCGATCGGGGCCTCGCCGCCCGCGGCGAACGGCTCCTCGCCGCCGCCGAGGCGCTCGCCAGTCGAGCGGAGCCAATCGGCGACCTGTTGTGCGCAGAACTGGGCAAACCGCTCGCGGATGCTCGTGGCGAGGTCGCGTTCTCCGTCGCTGTGCTCCGCGACGCAGTCGCACGCGCCGCCGGCGTGCTGGCTCCGACCGTCATCGACGATGTGATGGGCCGTGTCCGCACGACGCATGAGCCGTACGGAGTGTGCGCTGGCATCGTTCCGTGGAATGCGCCGGTCATCCTCGCCGTCCTCAAGCTCGCGCCCGCCCTGATCGCAGGGAACGCCATGGTGCTCAAGCCGAGTCCGCTCGCCCCCTTGGCGCTCGATGAGGTGGTGCGAGCCCTCGCGCCGCACCTGCCGGACGGTCTGCTCGGGATCGTGCACGGCGACGGCACCACCGGCCAGGCACTCGTCACCCACGACTTCGTGCGCAAGGTCGCGTTCACCGGCGGCGAGGCGATTGGCGTGCGGGTCGGCGAGCTGGCGGCCCGGGGCATCAAGCCGCTCGTGCTCGAGCTCGGCGGCAACGATCCGGCGATCTTCTGTGCCGATGCAGATCTGGAGCGGCCGGGGGCGATCGAGGGCGCGGTGTTCGCCAGCTTCCTCAGCAGTGGTCAGGTGTGCATGGCCGCGAAGCGGTTGTACGTCCACGAGTCGATCGTTGATCGCTTCGTCGACTCCTACCTCGCCGCGGCCGCCCGCTGCCTCGTCGTGGGCGACCCGACGGCGCCCGAGACAACGATCGGGCCCATGATCTCGTTCGAGGCCGTCGCTCGTCAGGATGCGCTGCGCGCCGAGTCTGTGGCCGCGAGCGGGGGTGCCGCGCGGGTCCACCTGCTCGGGCGGTGGGACGTCGCAGCCCAAGGAATCGCAACGGGCCACTTCTCTCGCCCCGCCCTCGTCACCGGGCTGGGCGACGACGCCCGCCTCGTGTGTGACGAGCAGTTTGGGCCGACCGTGCCCCTGCTGACCTTCCGCGACGATGACGACGTCATCGAACGAGCGAACGCGAGCAGCCTCGGACTCGGCGCCTCGGTGTGGAGCTCAGACGAGGACCGCGCCTTCGCACTCGCCGACCGACTGGAGGCCGGCATGGTATTCATCAACTGCCACAACCGGGCGGGCATGACAATGCGAGCGCCATTCGGCGGATGGAAGCACAGCGGCCATGGGCGGGAGTACGGCGACGACGCCATCCTCGGGTACACCCAGACGCGCACGACGCACGCCCCCGCGAGCGCCCGCGGGGTCGGCACACTCGAAGGGAACAGGTATCCGACATGACAAGCGATCTCATGGCCGACTACGCAACCGCAGGGTTCGGCGGCCGACTGGAACCGGGACCACGCCCGGCCCTCGTCTGCATCGACCTCGCCCGCGCCTACGTCGACCCCGCCTCACCGTTATACGCGGGCGTGGAGGCGAGCCTCGCCGCGTCCCTTCGCCTCGTCGAGCGCGTCCGGGCCGCGCGCATGCCGATCGTGTGGACGCGGGTCGAGCTGCAGCCCGGGGTCGGCGAGGGCGGGATCTTTCAGCGCAAGGTGCCGGCCTTGCGTTGCTTCGAGACCGGCAACCCGCTCGCTGATTTCGCAGAGGGGTGTGTGCCTGCGCCCGGCGAATGGGTCCTGACCAAGCAGTACGCCAGCGCATTCGCTGGCACGGCGCTGGCGGCCCACCTCACCGCGCTGCGCATCGACACGCTGCTGATCTGTGGATGGTCGACCAGCGGCTGTGTACGAGCGACTGCGGTCGACGCGTGCCAGCACGGCTTCGTCCCCGTCGTCGTGCGCCAGGCGGTCGGCGACCGCCACCCCGCTCCCCACGAGGCGAACCTGTTCGATATCCAAGGCAAGTACGGCGAGGTTCTCGACGAGGAAGCCGTCGTCGACTACCTCGATGGCCTCAGCGGGGGCGCGGCCGATCGCAGCGGCGCAGGTCGGTGACGAGAGGTCCGACCGCGGTCGACCGGGTGACGGACGCGCTGCGCGAGCAGTTGGTTCGCGGCGCCCTGCGGCCGGGCGAACGGCTCAAGGAGGAGCACCTGGCCGCGGCGACTGGTGCGTCGCGCACACCGGTGCGCGAGGCGCTGCATCGCCTGGAGGCGGAAGGGCTGGTCCGTCGCACGACGGGCGGGGCAGTGGTGTCGGATTGGGGCGGTGAAGACCTCGACGAGCTGATGGAGGTCAGAGCCCTCCTCGAAGGGTACGGAGCGCGCCTCGCGGCATCCCGCGCGACGCCGGCCCAGATCGCCCGTCTGGGAACGTTGGCCAACGAGATGGATCGAGTCGCTGACGGTCGAGCGGGCGACCGCGTCGATCGCATCGCCAAGCTCAACAACGAGTTCCACCGCGAGCTGCTCGACGCGAGCGGATCGGCGCGGGTCCAGGCGCTGCTGGCCCAGATCGTGCAGGTGCCGCTGGTGCACCGCACGTTTCACAGGTACTCGCCGGACGCACTGCGGCGCAGCCTTGCCCATCATCATGAGGTGGTGGCCGCGCTCGCGGCGGGCGACGGCGGCTGGGCGGAGCTGGTCATGCGCACCCACATCGCCGCCGCACGGGCCGAGCTGCGATGAAGGCCCCCGGCGAAGCGCGGGGTCACCGCGTCGCGGCCGGTACGCACCTGGAGGGTGCTGAGCAAACAGGCGACGCCGGACACGGGCGCAGCGTTCTCCCTGGTCAGGACCGCGCGCGACGGGTCGTTGTCCCTTTGCTCAGCACTCTTCTAGCCTTCCCCCGATGCTTCGACACATGGTGCTCCTCATGCTCGCTGACGACGCACCGACTGGGCGGGCCGAGGCCATTGCCGCGGCGATCGCAGCATTGCCGAGCGAGATCCCCAGCATCCGGTCAGTCGAGGTCGGCGTCGACATGGGAATCGGGCAGGGGACGTCCAGCGTGGGCCTGACCATGACGTTCGACGACGAAGCCGGGTGGCGGGCGTATCAGAACCACCCTGCGCACCAAGTGGTCATCGCCGACCTGATTCGCCCAGTGCTCGCCAGCCGCGCCGCGGTGCAGATTGCCATCTGATGGCCCGGCGTGCCGCAGATCGGGCGCCGAACCTGGTTCGAATGCCTCAGAAGCGAGGCAACCGCTCAAGCCGCGCCGCGTGTGTGACGACAGCGTGACGATGCTCTCCGTCGGAGGGCCGCGCCGTTGACTGCCCCCATAGGCAGGGCTACGGTCGTTCCACGAGATGGATCGCTGTTCCGAGCAACGGAACAGTGGCCGCCGAAGCTACGAGGAGATCTGATGCCTGGATCGCTGGGATCGCCGACGATGCCGAGCCGACGAGCACGAGGCGGGACGATCGGACGCGTCGGCGTGATCGCCGCCGTAACGGCGCTGGCGGCTGGATGTGGCTCGACGATTCGCCTTGGCGCGAGCGCTCGCTCTGCCACCGCTGGCCTGGGAGGCACCCAGAGTGCTGCGCAGCAGGCTGCGGCGGGGCTGCCGGTGTTCGAAGGTCCGACGAAGGAGGTCACGCTGGCTGACGGAAGCATCGTCGCCATTCCCGAGGACGCGCACATCGACGCGACAGGTAACGTCGTCGACCGGACCGGTCAGGTCATCGCTCCCGCGAGCAGCTTCACTTCGAACAGCAGTCCTGGAGGGGTCACCACCACCGCGCCCGTCGGAGACGGGCTCAGCGGCACCACATCGACGACTGGTCGACAGGGCACGACGACCACCAGGCCGGGCACGTCGGTCACCACGGGACCGACGTCGGCCTCCTGCCCGTCCGCGACCGAACTGCGCATCGGGTTCGTGGTGTTGAAGAACAGCTCAGATTACTCGTCGACCTACCTGAACGGCGCACCGTCGGTTGGCGATGTACCCGGCCAGGTGACCGCGGTGACTGACTACATCAACAAGAGGGGCGGCGTGTCCTGCAAGACCGTCAAACCGATCTTCCGAAACTACGATAGCCAGTCTGCTTCTCAGGCCAATGAGAACACCATCTGCACCGGATTTGCTCAAGATGACAAGGTCTTCGCAGTCAGCCTGCAGGCCATGATCTACGAACAGACGCGTGGTTGCTACAACGACAAGAACGTGCTGACTTTCGATGACTCTTCGTTCGGCATGGGCTCTGCGACCTACCAGGCCAACCGACTCTTCTGGAACCCTTCCTACCCCGACTACACGCGCGCCGTAAAGGCGACCGTTCCGTCGCTCGCTCGGCGTGGCTTCTACCGGGGCGGGCACCTCGGCATCGTGGCGTTCAACACCGACAGCTACCACAAGGTCGTCAACAACGACCTGAAGCCGGCACTCGCCGCGGGTGGGGCCAGCCTCTTGGACGCCGACATCTACTACGTCGACAACACCGGGATCCAGAGCATGGAGTCCGGGTTCAGCACCGCCATCACCGGCTTCACTGCCACGGGCGTCAACCGCGTGATGTTCGTCGGGACGACCCCGCTGGCACCCTTCTTCATCACGACCGCCAAGGCGCAGAGCTTCTCGCCACGCTACGGACTGACGACGTTTGACAACCCGCGCTACATGGAGAACGACAGCAACCTGAACCCACTGATGAAGGGTGCGCTCGGCGTCGGCTTCAATCCCGGCGGCGACGTCGCTGACGCCCGCTACTCCTTTCCTGCTTCGGGCCTTGAGAAGGACTGCGTTGACATCATGACTGCGGCCGGCAAGGCGCCGCCGACGGTCAACAGAGCGAACTTCCGCTATGGCGTCGCCCATTGCGAGACGCTATTGCTGTTCGCTGAGGGCGCCAAGCAACTGAACGGCGCGCCGCTGACGCCATCCTCGTGGACGACCGCAGCTGAAGGCCTGGGGTCGTCGTTCCAGACGGCGTCGTCCTTCGGCACCTCGTTCGGCCCGGGTCGCCATGACGGAGCGTCGGCGGCCAAGGAGTTGACGTTCCAGGACGCGTGCAAGTGCTTCGAGTACACCGGCGACCTCACCTTGCCGTCGTAGCTGCGGACAGGAGCACCCACCGCATCGTGAGCGCAGCACACGCCCTCC
>JAYUDU010000410.1:0-3985 GCA_043739605.1 Acidimicrobiales bacterium
CAGACCCCATCGACGCGCGCTCGCTCCGTGAGCTTCACACGGCTCCGGCTGCCGAACGTGGTGGACGTCGCCGCGCTCCTTGCGATGATCGCTTACGCAGTCGTCGCCTGGTACCTGCGCTACCGCTACAACTGGTTCGTCAGGGATGCGCTGTCGCGAACGGCGAACGCCCTCTATGCCGCAGGGTCGCACGACCCGCACGCCGGCGCGATCGGGTTCTACTGGCCACCGCTGAGCAGTGCGATGCAGATTCCGCTGATACCCCTTCTCCGACCGTGGGGCGCCGCGGAGTTCGCCGGGCCACTCTCGACCGCCGTCTGCGGGGGCCTGTGCCTGTCAGTCCTCGGTCGGACCGCGCGCGAGTTCGGGATGGCGCGCTTCCCAACGATCCTGCTGCTGGCCGGCTTTGCCACCAACCCGTTCTTCGTCATCTTCGCCGCCTCCGGCATGAGCGAGGTTCCGACGATCCTCTTCATGCTGTTCGCCCTGCACTTCTACCTGCGGTATCGGCGCGACGACGTGCCGCTCGATCTCGCGTTCGCTGGCGTCAGCCTCGTCGGCGTTGCCATGCTGCGCACAGAAGGGATCCTGTCGGTCCTGTTCCTCGGCCTCGTGGAGGTTGTGCGCATCCGGTCGTGGCGACGCACTGTGGCCGGGTTCTTGATACTGACCGGACCCGCAGCGTTCGCGTTCCTCCTGTGGCTCGCTGCGCAACGCATCCTCCTCGGCGATGCCTTCTTCTTCTTACATCCCGGCACTGCGCAACAGGGCGCCGGTGGTGTCGTGCCTGCCGCGAAGGCCGTCGGCCCCGCTCCGGCGTTCCACCTCCTCAGCGGCGATCCGCTACTGCTGCCGCCCGGCGGGATCCAGTGGGCCGCGTCCCTTCGGTACGTCGCCGCGTGGACACTTGCGTTCGGCCCGGCGATCCTCATCTGCATCCCGGGTGCCTTCATCGGCGCGTTGCGGGCCATCCGGCGCCGGCCAGCCACCGGCCGCATCCCGGCCGCTTCGTTCATTGCCCCCTTGGCTCTCACCGCCGCGTTCGCCGCCGTCAACGTAGTTCTGACACATCGAGGCTCGACGTTCGGCGACCCCCGCTACTTCTCGCCGGTGCTCCCGTGCGCTGCTCTCGCGCTCGTGCTGGTCGGCAGCTCGAACAGGCGCTGGATCCGTCACACGATGTCGATCGTGGTGCTCCCCGCACTCCTGGTCGGCCACATCACCACATGGGTCGCGTTGGACGACCCGGTGCACACCAAACTCCAGCGCGAGCAACAGGTCCTCGACATCGCGAGAGGGCGGCACGTCACAATCACCGACGGGACCGTTGACACCTATCGCCAGGCGGCGAAGGACGTCGACCCTCGCCTCGCCCGGGGTGAGCACCTGCTGATGGACTACTACGCCAACACCCTGTTCTTGCTGTGCGACCACCGCAAGAACATCATCCAGCCGAGCGACCGCGACTTCGAGCGGACCGTCGAGACCCCCGATGGCATGCAGCTCATCGCAGCAATCGGGCCCGTCGAGGCGGCGTTCTTCGGGGCAGCAAGTGACCGCGCCGGTGAGATCGTGCGCCGTGACTCCGGCTGGCGGGTGTGGAAGCAGTACGGCGACATCGTCACCATCTACGAGCGAGACGCGAGCGCGCCACCGGTCCGCAACGCGCAAGCCCCTACCGCTGGTATTGCTGGAGCCCGCTGAGCACCGGATCGCCAATCGCCACGCCATAGGAACAGTCATTGCTGACTGCGGTCGCGAAGCTCCACAGAGCCCACCCATCAACACCGGCGGCGACGTAGCCATCGAACTGCGAACGCCACAGTGTGGCGCGAGTGCCGGGCTCTGCGCACGCCGGGTTCGCAAGTGCCGTCTTCAATCCCCACTCTGAAATGTAGGCAGCCTTGCCCACCGCGGTGCATGCGTCGATCAGGGAGCGGTCGGTCGCCCCGATACCCTGTTCTGAGTGATCGTACGGGTGCAGGTCGCACAGGTCGAGGTACGGGCTCGAGTGGAGCGCGCGGTACTCGTCCAGGTTCTTGATGCCGCATCCGCCGACGCCTCCGGCGCCTGAGCCAATCATCTGTTGGGGTGCGATCCGCTTGATGATGCGGCCGACCTCGTCGTAGAAGCGGAGCAGCGTCGCGGCCGCCGTTGGAGAGCAGCTCGCGGTCGTCCAGCAGCTCGATCCCGACGAGCAGGTCGATGCCTGCGGCTCGACAACCGGGATGTAGGCGACGACGGCCTTGGACGTGGCATATCTCGCCGCGATCATCCGCACCCACTCGGCGTATGCCAAGGGCTCGGTCCCGCCCCCAGCGTCGGCATCGGGCTGGGTGTAGCCGCCCGCGTACCACGCCTCGTTCTTCCAGTGGTCGTCGCTGCAGTAGCCCTCTTGGTGGGTCAAGCTCAGCACTACGAACTGCCGGTTCGACTCCGCGTCGTGGACGACGCGATCGATGGGACCGAAGTCGATCTGTCCGCTGAACCGGTTGAACCCGAGTCGCTGCGTCGCCCAGATGCTGAACGTTGTGCCGGAAGGCTGCGAGGCAAGCGCCGCGCTCACCTGCTCGTCGCTCATCCGCTCGCCGCACCCAAGGTTGCGGTCCTGATCGCTCGTGAACTGCGGTGCGGCCCCACCCACGAGGCGAAACGTCGCGTTGTTCAGCGCAAGCTGAGAGCCGTGGCGAGTCACGACGCCTGGCGGATCGTGCCAGATCGTCGTTGTAGTCGTCGATGTCGTCGACGCGTTGACCGCTGTGGAACCGCGGGGAAGCAGCGTCGTTCGGTCAGCCGGGCCTTCGAGGTGACGCGCTGCGGGGATCGATGGGCGCCCGTGGCGGCCTGCTGAGGTCGACGACGAGGCCGGGCCAGCGGGAGGAGGTTCTGGGCTCCCGACGAGCTCGGCCCTCGACCTCGTCCAGGCTGATGAGATGGTGGTCGCAACCGCGACCCGGTGCGCGCCGGACCGAGTTGGCCGCAGGACGACGACGCCGCCAGCGGCCGCGCCGAGGAGCAGCACCGAGAGGATCGCCAGGACGCGCACTGCATAGGTCTCGGCACGTTGGCCATCGTTGCTGAACGGTCTCACGATGAATCCATGCCGAACATTCTCAAGACGCGTCCTATGCCGGACCGGTCCTCGCCGCCGTCGGCACGCCCGTCAAGACCGTCTTGGAGCCTGCGGCCTGCTTGGCGATGACCTCGCGGGCGAAGTCGGCGAGGAAGGTCCGGTTGCGGGCGAGCTGGTCGTCGACCTCGGCGGAAGCCTTGCCGCCGCCGCTGCCGTCGTTGGTGCTGAGGCCGAGGCTGGCCCCGAGGCTTGCGCCGGGGAGTGGGCCGGTCGACTTCGATGCAGTAGCGGCGTTGCCGACGATGAGCAGGGTCACGCGCTCGTAGCGGACCTGCTTGCCCTCCTTGACCGGCCAGTGCCAGAAGACGGCCGTCCAGTCCGCGGTCTGCTTCGGGTTGTAGTAGCTGAGCGCGGTGCCCGTGACGCCGCCGCCGAGGTCGACGTCGTGGGTGCCACGCAGCGTGTACCCGTGGAACTTGTAGCAGGCCTCGACGCCATATGCGCCGAATCGGCTGCGGTCGTCGGTGTTGATGACGTCGGCAGTCACCTGACGATTGGCCTTGAGGTCCGTGCCGCCGATGCCCGTGTAGTTGAGGGAGTAGCGGTTCCAGCTGGACCCGTCGCCGAAGAACCGGCGCGCCCAGGTGTAGATGTTGGTGCGCCGGACGTTCCAGCCCTCTGGGGAGGTGGGGCGAGTCGTGTACGAAACCAGGCGGGGGTCGCCGAGCGTGCCCGCAACTGCGTCGTAGCTCCTGAGGCCGGCATTGGTGGAGGCGATGATGCAGCCGACGACCACCAGCACGGCCATGGCGGCCTTGGCCTTCGGTACGGCCTTGCGGGCGGCCACTGCGGCCAGGTCAAGGTCGTTGGGGGTGCGCTTGGCGAAGGCGTCTGGGTCGAGCGCAAGGCGGA
>JAYUDU010000411.1:0-9962 GCA_043739605.1 Acidimicrobiales bacterium
GAACCTCGACCCGAAGAAGATCCCGCCTCGCGCCGTCCACAACGCCATCTCCGCAGCCAAGAACGACCTGATCGACGCCCCGACGTACCAGGCGAAGACGAGCACCATCTTCGAGCGCAAGATCGCTGAGGTGTACGTCGAGTACCAGCAGCGCCTGCTGGCGGCCAACGCCATGGACTTCGACGACCTGCTGACCCGTACCGTCGAGCTGTTCCAGCGCAACCCTGACATCCTCCAGCGCTACCGCGATCGATTCCGCTACCTGTTGGTCGACGAGTATCAAGACACCAACAAGGCCCAGAACGCCATCGTCATTGCGCTCGCAGGTGATCGAGCCCAAGGTGGCGGGAACGTCTTTGTGGTGGGTGATCACGACCAATCCATCTACGCCTTTCGGGGCGCCAACGTCGAGAACCTCGACGAGCTCGACGTCGCGTTTCCCGACCTCGCATCCATCGTCCTCAGCCAGAACTACCGATCCACGCAGACGGTCCTCGACGCCGCCAACGCTGTCATCGCCAACAACCTCGGCCGGAGACCGAAAGACCTGTGGACCGACCAGGGGCCCGGCGAGCCGATCGTTCGCTACATCGCAGACGACGAGCACGATGAGGGTGCGTGGATCTCGGGCGAGCTGTCACGACTGCACACCACAGAGCATGAGCGGTGGAACGACATGGCGGTCTTCTATCGGACGAATGCGCAGAGCCGTGCCATCGAGGAGGCTCTCGCTCGGCGGGGCATCCCCTACAAGGTCGTTGGGGGTACCAGGTTCTACGACCGCAAGGAGGTGAAGGATCTGCTGTCCTACCTGCGCGCGGTCGCCAACCCGACCGATGAGGTCAGCCTGAAGCGCATCGTCAACGTGCCGACTCGTGGCGTCGGTGAGCGCAGCGTCGACAAGCTCGACGCGTTCACAGCCGAGAAGGGCGTGTCGTTTGGTGAGGCCATCGGCCGTGCCGACGAGGCTGGCGTCACGGGCAAAGCGGCTACAGGGCTGCGGGCGCTGGGAGCGCTGCTGGGCGACCTGCGCGCCATGCTCACCGGACCGGAGGAGACGGGTGAGTTGACGTTCGACCTGTCGCCGGCCGCGCCACCCACCCGCGCCCGCATCCGGCCCGCGCCCCTCGACCCGTTCGACGAGTTCGAGGCGGAGGACATCACCATGTCGGCACCGGAGGTGGCACAGGGCGCGCGCGGCATCGGTCCGGGCGAGCTGTTGGCCGAGATCCTGCGTCGCACCGGCTACCTCGATGAGCTGGAGGCCGAGAAGACCATCGAGGCGCAGGGCCGGGTCGAGAACATCCAAGAGCTGGTCGGCACCGCGCACACCTACGATTCCCTCGCCCGCTTTCTTGAGGAGACCACGCTCTCGTCGGAGACCGATGATGACGGCGATGACTCGAAGGTCGTGCTGATGACGCTCCACACAGCAAAGGGACTCGAGTTCGACATCGTGTTCATCGCAGGCATGGAAGACGGCGTCTTTCCCGGTATCAAGGCCATCAGTGAGCCCGTCGAGATGGAGGAGGAGCGGCGCCTCGCTTATGTTGGAATCACACGGGCACGGCGCCGTCTCCATCTCACCAATGCGTGGAGTCGCATGCTGTGGGGGCAAACGCAGTACAACCCGCCAAGCCGCTTCGTGAAGGAGATCCCGTCGGGTCTGCTGGCCTCGGCGCCGGGCAGTCGAAGTGCCGGTTTTGGGACCGGGCGGGGCCTCGATGGCGATGGCGTTCGCAGCCGGTGGGGTGGGAGTGACGGCGGTGGCAAGGTGAAGGTGTGGGGTGCCGGGACCGGCGACGGGATCAGCGACGATGATGCCAGCGGGCGGTCGAAGACGCTGCGCGATCAGCTGGTCGAGGCGGCGATGCGCGCTGGTCGAGACGCCGGCCGAGGGCGCGGGATTGCGGCCGTGCGCGGCTCTGGAGCCCAGGCGCTCGGCCTGCGTGCTGGCGACGACGTTGTGCACGGAAAGTGGGGCGAAGGTGTGGTCGTCGATGTCGACGGCGCCCGCAACGAGGCCACCATCCGGTTTCCCGGATTGGGCGACAAGCGCCTCGACCTCAGCATCGCTCCGCTCAAGCGCGCATGATGGCCGCGCTCGGTGATGGCACCGTTCGCCCGGTGACGAAGCCAAAGCGCCGCGCCACGGTCGCGTCGAACTGGGGTGGCACTGCGGCTGAAGCCTCGGGCCGGGGGGCGACACCCATGACGGTGATGCTGCGCGCCCACATCGTCGCCTGCATCAGCAACAGCGCCCGCCACCATCTGAGCGCGTCCGGGTCGACGTCCTCGCGCCGGCGGTAGCGGATGAGCGTCGTCGCGGCGAGGCTTCGGCCGACCGAGAGCGAAGCGGTCCGCACGATGCGCGACGGCACCGTTGCCCCGCCGATGGACGTCAGCTCGACCGAGAACGCGATGTCTGCTGCGGGGGGAGCGAGGGCGGCGGTGTCCCAGTCGATGACGACCGGATCCGTTCCCCACTTCCACAAGACGTTCATCGGGTGCAGGTCGAGGTGACACACGCTGGGCTCGCCGCTGTCGTCGGCGAGGCGCCGATGTTCGGTCAACCACTCCAGCATCGGCGCCACACCCGGAACAGCGGAGCCGGCCCGCACAGCATCAGCCAGCGCACTGTCGGCCGTCAGCGTCGGCCCGGGCCAGCCGGCGGGATCGAGGGAGTGGAGGCGTGACAGCAGGCTGGCGATGCGGTCGCACAGGATCGGGGCGCGCCACGGCCCGCGCAGGATGCCGATGGACGGCTCTGCGTCGATCAGCGGCATCACGAGATAGCCGGTGCCGTCAAGCTCGCCGTGGGCGAGGATGGGCACGACGGGGTAGCCGCGCTCGACGCACCACGCCATCATTCGCTCGACCCGTGCGGCGGTCCCGATGCTGTTGGCGTTCCAGCCCACCCGCACCACCACCTGGGTGGGCCAGCCCGTCTCCTTCATGCTGGCCGCATCGAGCGTGGCGACGAAGAGCTGGTTGTCGACGCCGACAGACTCCTCTGTGCGATCGTCGAGTGCCGCCGTGATCCCATGGGCGTCGAGCAGACAGCGTTCGATCGCGTCGGCGGTGTGCAGCATGCTGAGGCTCCGAAGCGGTGGGTGTCGATGGAGGGGCAGGTCGACGAATGCGAGCGAGGTCGACAGATCATGACCGCGCCGCGCCACCAGGGGCATCACCGGCCCACGGCGACGTTCATCTCGTAGAGGTGTGACCTGCGATCCAGAGCCCAAGGTGGGAGTCGAACCCACGACCTGACGCTTACAAGGCGCCTGCTCTGGCCGCTGAGCTACTCGGGCGAGGTCGCCAACCTATCGTTCAGAACGGCCATGCTTGGCGCCGTTCCTGCGGTGCGTTCGTAGGCGTAGCGATGGCTGTCGACGTGGTTCCACCTCCGGTGGTCGTCGTGATGGCAGGATGTGGCTCGATGGCACTCACCGAGCGAGAGCGCGCGATCCTCCAGGTGGAGTGCTCCTGGTGGGCGGGCGACAATCCGCACCCCTCCAAGGAGGCTGCGATCCGGAGCGTGCTCGGATTGTCCCCGACCAGGTACTACGAGCTGATCGGCCACCTGATCGACGCGCCCGACGCAGAACGGCACGACCCGCTCCTCGTGCGCCGCCTCCGGCGCGCTCGGGCAGAACGGCGTCGCGTCAGGTTCGAAGGCGCCCGTTCGGCGAACGGTCGGTCGGGTCGATGAGCCGCAGACCAGAAGACGCGCCCACCAGCTGGAAGGCCGGTGCCATCCTGGCTGGCGCTGCCATCGTCGGTCTTGGCATCGTCGTGTCGTTCGACGGCCGCGCAGCAACGGTTGGCACTGCAGGCCCGAGCGGCACCGACGCGCCCAAGACCGAGAAGACGACGAAGACGACATCGACGGCCGCACCGATCCAGACCACCACCACGGTGCCCCTCAAGCCTCCGGCCGACATCAAGGTCCTCGTCGCCAACGCGACGGCGACGACCGGGGCCACAGCCAAGGTCACTGCGGCGCTCAAGCCCGCGTGCTACCAGCTGCCCAAGTCCATCGACGCCACCGCGAAGGTGAAGACAGAGAACCGTCCCAGCACGTCGGTCTACTCGACACCTGGCTACGAGCGCGAAGCGGCGCTCATCCGCAACCTCCTGCAGCTGCCGACGGGCGCAGATACGGCTCTTCCTGAGCCCCCGCCCATCGCCAAGACCGGCGTGCCGAGTTACAACGTGCTCGTCCTCGTCGGCAAGGACCTGGTCGATACGCCTCCTCAACCGGTGCCGCTCGGTGCGAGCTGCTCGACCGCGGCGGACTCCACGTCGTCCACCAAGAAGGGCACCGCCACGACCAAGCCGGGCACCGCGACCACCAAGGCGGGCTCGGCCACAACGGTGAAGCCGACGACGACCACCACGAAGAAGCCGACCACCACCACCAAGTTGGTCACGACCACAACCACGGCGTGACCGCCCGCCGTCAGTCGGGAACGAGGACGGTCCTACAGGCGCTCAGTGGTGCTCGTGATGTGCAGTTCTAGGGTGCCGAGCGTCGGCGGGCGCTCGATGCCGCTTGGTGGCAGGAAGCGGAGGGCGTAGTTCGCAGCGGTCGTCGCGTTGGCCGCACGCACGGTGCCGTCGGCCAGGTCGTGCATGGTCGTCACCTCGGTGATCTGAACGCCTTCGAGCACCGTCTCGCGGCCGGTGGTGCTCTCCGCTCGCCGGACCACGGGCAAGCGCAGCTGCGACACCACGGTCGCGACGCGATGTCCGATCCCGTCGTCGCTGAGGCGATCCAGCCTGCCGGTACCGACGAGGCGGGTCGGCGTGCTGTCCGGCAACACGACAGGGCTGTCCAGATGCCAGCGCTCGCCCGGTCGCAAGGGTCGGTCCGGGGGGGCACCAGCTGCCGCGGGAAACAGCTCAGCGACGCCGAGCTCGTCGACGCCGGCCGTACTCGCCCCCGGCACGGGCTCGATGCCGACGAGCTGCTCCGCACGGTCGAGCCGCACGATGACGGTCTGCGGCCGGTCGGCCTCCACCCGAAGCACGACCTGAACCCGCACGCCGTCGGCCCCGACGGAGAGCACCTCGTGATCGGCGCGGACCCTCGTGGTGCGGTCGGTGTGCTCGTCGGCCCTTCCTTCGACGTGCAGCGTCGACACGCTTCGCACCGTGATGAGGTACGCAGCCTTGTCCCCGCCGACCGGCCGGTAGGCGACGCGAACCGCGCCGGGACGGCAGCCGCTCAGCATGGAGGCGCCGAGTCCGACCGCGGCCAACGTCCGCGTTGCTCTGACCCTCATCGGCCGTGACACTACGTTCGCAGCGATGGTGAGCCCGACCGCGGCCGGAGCGGCACTGATCGGGCTGATCGCCGCCGCGGCCGATCCGAAGGCGGGACGCAGAGTGGTGGTGTGCACCGACTTCGACGGCACGCTGGCGCCCATCTTGCTCGAGCCTGCTGCGGTCATCCCCGCCCCGGGTGCCGTCGAGGCACTCGTGGCATGCGCCGACGCCGGCGCGCTTGTCGTGATCGTCACCGGTCGGCCCGCCTCGTTCGTCGCCGCACGGCTCGGGATCGCCGCGGCCGTCGTGGAGGTGTGCGGCCTCTACGGTTTGGAACGCCTCGCGCCGGGTGCGGCCGATGTCGAGACGCACCCGCTCGCGGCCGGGTGGCGGGCTGTCGTCGCCGAGGCGGTTCGCGCCGCGATCGACGAAGCGCCCGACGGGGTGTTGGTCGAGCCGAAGGGCCTCGCCGTCGCCGTGCACTACCGCGGCGCACCTTCCGAGCAGGGCTGGGTCGAGGCGTGGACGGTCGCGGCCGCGGCGCGCACTGGGCTGGTCGCACACGCCGGTCGGATGCACGTTGAGCTCCGGCCGCCGCTCAAGCGCGACAAGGGGTCGGTGGTTGAGGAGGTCGGCGCTGGGCACGGTCCGTTGGTCTTCCTCGGCGACGACCTCGGCGACGTCCCGGCACTGGAAGCTCTGGCCACAGCGCGTGCCGCTGGCCGCGTCACCGGCGCTGTCGTGGTCGCCTCTGACGAGGCCGACCCCCGCCTCGCCGCGCTGGCCGACGTCGTCGTGGCCGATCCTGCTGCCGCCGTTGCTTGGCTCGATGCGCTGGCGGCCGCCCTGGTGCGAGGTTGACCGCGCAGATTCGGCGTTCTTTGGTCTTTGGGCATCAGGAATCGCGCCCAATGACCAAAGAACGGTGACTGGCCGTGGGTCAGGTGGCGGCCGCGAGCTGGTCGGCCAGCCAGTCGGTTGGGGTGCGTGCGAGCGCCGCTGTTCTGAGGGCCGCGAAGCGGATGCGGCGCTCGTCATCCGACATCTCGAGCGCGGCGTGCAGGGCCTCTGCTTGGCCGACGATGTCGAACGGCGGTGCGGCGAGGGCTCCGTTGCCGCCCAGCTCATCCCACACGCCGGCCTCCGGCGACAGGCACAGCACGGCGTTGCGCTCGTTCACTGCGGTCAGCTCCTTGGCAACCACGTTGAGGCCGTCGCGCACCGGGTTGACGAGCGCGACATCGGCGCGTCGCAACGCGGCGACGGAGCGAGGGAAGTCGTCCTCTGTCACGAGGCGGATCGGCGCCCACGATGCGCTGCCCCACCGCTCGTTGATGTCCTCAGCTGCTGTGATGACGGCGTCGCGGTAGGCCGCGTACTCGGGGAGCGCCTCGCGGCTTGGGTAGCAGAGGGCGGCGAAGACGACGCGCTCGCGCCATGCCGGCTGCTCGCGGAGCAACAGGTCATAGGCCGCGAACCCGCGAAGGATGTTCTTTGACAGCTCCATCCGGTCGACGCGAACGATGAGTCGGCGATCGCCGATGGCGTCGTTCAGCTCTGCGAGGTGACGGACGCACGCTGGCGACGCCGCGACATCGCACACGTCATGAGGATCGATCGCTGCGGGCGAGACGAACGTCGTCGGCACCTGCTGCAGCTCGACGGCCGCGCATGCGGAGAACGCCCGCGCCCACCGGACGCTGTGGAACCCACACGCCCGATGGCCCGCCATGCCGTCGAGCAGCGTGCGCCGCGCCACGGACGGGAGGACGGCCAGGCCGTCCGGCCAGCAGAACGGGGTGTGCGAGAAGTGCGCGATGCGCACGTCTGGTCGAAGCGAAGCCAGGCGGGGACCGACGAGGGAGAGGTGCAGATCGTGTACCAGCACGGTGGCGCGCTCTGGGGCGGCCGCGGCGGCGGCGACGGCGAAGCCGTGGTTGACCGAGACGTAGGCGTCGAAGGCCTCGTGCCACCGGCGGTCGAGCGACGGCGACCGGGAGAGGTCGTCGAGCCCGTGGTACGCGAACCACAGCGTTCTGTTGGCGATGACTTCGTAGAACAGCTTGTACGCGGCTTCGTCCACATCGAGCAGCGAGACCGCATAGCCGTCCGCATCGATGCGCCCGCCAGAGGTTGCGCGTGCGTGTTCTGCGGCGGCGCGGTCCGGTTCGCCGATGGCGGCGGCGAGCCATGTGGCGCCCCGCCCCGCTACCGCCGGGCCGAGGGTTGAGACCAGTCCGCCCGCACCGCGCCTCGTGACGAGGGCCCCGTCGGCGTTGCGTCGAAACGAGAGCGGCCCCCGGTTGGACAGCACGACCACATGGCTGAGCGCGTGCGCATCGTCGAGCTGTCCCTGGATTTCGGCCATCGCCGGACGTTACAGAGCCACTCCGACACGTCGGCGCAGCGGCGTGCGACGATCGATCCCGTGACTGTTACGGAGGCCAATCTTGGTCCGCGCTTGGTGGTTGCCGCCCCCGACAAGCTGCGGGGCACGCTGAGCGCCGCCGAGGCCGTCGCCGCGATCTCCGCGGGTGCGGCGCGTGCCGGGTGGGGCTGCATTGGGTTGCCGATGGCCGACGGCGGCGAGGGCTTCGTTGCGGCCATCGCGGGCGGCGAGCCGGGCGCGGTCATGCATGCGGTGGCTGTCCACGGGCCGCTCGGAGCACTGGTCGAGGCGGCGTGGGCTGTGCTGTCCGATGGCACTGCGGTGGTCGAGATGGCTCAGGCCAGTGGTCTGCTCCTCGCCGGAGGGGCCGGCGGCAACGACGCCCTCGCTGCGACCACCAAGGGCACAGGAGAGCTCATCGCGGCAGCCATCGAAGCCGGTGCGACGTCGGTGCTCGTCGGGCTCGGCGGCTCCGCCACGACTGACGGCGGTCTCGGTGCGATCGACGTGCTCGTTCGGCGCGTCGGAGTCGGCCCGGCGGGTTGCCTGCCGCCAGGCGTCGATCTGGTCATCGCCTGCGACGTCGAGACGCAGTTCGTCGAAGCGGCCCGCGTCTATGGCCCGCAGAAGGGTGCGACACCCGCGCAGGCCGTGCTTCTCGAACGTCGCCTCCGACTGCTCGCGGCGCGCTACCAGCGGCGATTCGGTGTCGACGTCACTGGACTGGCCGGGGGCGGCGCCGCCGGGGGTCTCGCTGGAGGCCTCGCAGCCATCGGTGGCCGCATCGTTCCCGGCTTCGACGTCGTCGCGACCGCGCTCGGCTTGGCCGCCGCGGTGCGTCGCGCCGACCTCGTCGTCACCGCGGAAGGCAGGCTCGATGCCACCAGCTTCGCCGGCAAGACGGTCGGCGGAGTGTGTCGCGTCGCGGCCGGCGCGGGCGTCGGTGTGCTGGTGATCGCCGGCGAGGTGGCGCCCGACCTCGCGCTGCCGGCGGGTGTCACCGCGACGGACCTCTCGGACATCTTCGGCGCTGACCGCGCCCACAACGACCCTGCCGGCTGCATCGTGGAGGTGGTGGCCGCGGCGCTGGCATGAGCGCGGCGGGCTCGGCTGCGAACGCGAGCTGGTGCTCTACAGCTGTTCGGTGTGGGTGCTGAGGTCGACGTCGAGGGCCGGGCTGCCGTCGGGGCGGACACCCTGGCGCATGCGGACACCGAGCGCTGCGATGGCGAACCAGCCGGCCGGGTCGGGAGCGACCGCGGTCATCCTCGACGGGCCGGGGACGTACACCTCGACGCGTCGCTGGGGTGGGTGGATGACGACGACCATCCTCACCCCGATGCGGTGGAAGAAGGGGAACTTCTTGTACGTGTCGTCGCCCGGTGAACCGAACTCAACCACCACGTCTGCCGGGCCGTCGATGCCTCGATGGCTGGCGAGGGAGGGATCTGCGTAGATCTGGTCGGGCACCGTGTAGTCGAAGTATGCGGCGATCGTGGGATCGAACAGACCGGTCTCGAACCGGGCGATGAGGCCGTTCCGGCGCGCTGGCCCGAGCAACGCTCCGAAGACGTCACTAGCGAGGCTTTGATGCTCTCCTATGGGTGGTGGTGCCATATGAAGCACGCCCTCCCACATCTCGTCGCGGCCGTCGAGGCCCCGGCTCCGCCGTTCCTCCAAGTACTCGGGCGTGACGTCCGCGTCGGTCAGGATCATACCGAAAGGCTACGTCATGACCAACCGGGTTGCCGGCCGACCAGGCGATGCGCCAGACTTGCAGGGTCGATCCTGCGGGGTCACAACAACCCATCATCCAGAGCGGTCGAGGGACGGGCCCGACGACGCCGCGGCAACCAGGCTCCAACCCCACTGCACGTCATCGTGTTGGGGCGGGACCCGGGTGCCAATGCCCGAGCGATGAACAGGAGCGTTCAGATGCCGTACGTGTCAGGACTTGTGTGCAAGGAATGTGGTCGCAGGTTTCCAGCAGAGGCGTTGCACGTGTGCGACTACTGCTTCGGGCCCCTCGAGGTCTCCTATGACCTTGACGCCATCAAGAAGGTCATCTCCCGGGAACGGATCGAGGCGGGCCCCCGCACGATCTGGCGGTGGGCCGACCTGCTGCCGGCGTCGCCGCCGGGTGATGCAGACCTCGGTGCGGGCTGCACGCCGCTGGTGCGCGCCGACCGACTCGCAGCAGAGCTGGGCCTCGGCGAGCTGTGGCTGAAGAACGACACCGTCAACCCGACGGGCTCGTTCAAGGACCGCGTCGTCAGCGTCGCGCTGGCCAAGGCTCGTGAGC
>JAYUDU010000412.1:0-9935 GCA_043739605.1 Acidimicrobiales bacterium
GGAAGCAGCGCGAGCTTGTCGACATAGCGACCCGCCTCGGCCGCTCGACGAGCTGCGTCGTCGTGGAAGAGGGTCACGCCAACCAACACCGCCGCCTCCAGCGCCGTGCCCAGCGCGACCGTCGGGTCGCCCCGTTCCACCTTGCGCATGGTCACCTCGGTCACGCCGGTCCTCGACGCCAGCTCCTTGACGGTCCACCGTCGCTCGATGCGCCCCGCCTTCACCTGCAGACCGATCATCCGCGCGATCTCCCGAGCCGCCGGCGTCAGGCTACGAACGTGGGGCATGCCACAGCAGAGTAGCGCCCAGATACTAGCAGCGGCGTTTTACTATCGTCACGACACAACACGAGAAGGCCCGCAACCGCGGGTCGCGCGGCGCTGCTGGCCGTGCGACATCCAGATGCGTCTTGGCCGGCAACGGTGGCCTCGACTCGGATGAACCAGGCCAGTCGCGGTACGCTGGTTCCCGAACCCGCCAAGCACGTCACCCCCTTACCTTGTTCGGACTACCGGGCCGCCCTCCGAAGCATCGTCACCGGCGGGGTCTACGCCGAGGCAGTCGCTAGCGTCGTCGCGACCAATCGCGAGCTCGCCTGACGGGCCGCTTCGATGCTGGTCATAGACGACGCGCTGCTGTTGCTCGTCCTCGGAGGGTCGCCGCCAGAGGCAGTAGCAACCGCATACGAGGACGGCCAGATCTTCACGACCGGAACGTGGTACTACCGCCTGACAAACGCCGTCCGAACGGCGCGGGTCCTCGGGGCGCTGACCACCGCGTTCGAGTCGCTGAGCAACGGCGAACGTCGCCAAGTGACCGCCAACCTGCATCGTCTCCCACCGAGCATCGGGCTGCTCAGCTACCGCGGCCTCGAGCCTGTCATGGCGGCGCTGAACGTCGAGCGACCATTGAACATGCTGGCCGCTGACGCGACCTCGACCGCGATCGTGGCGGATGGCCGCATCTTGGTGAGCACGGACACAGTCCCTGATAGGCGCGGCCGCTCGCGAGCTTGCTGTGGCGTACGACATCGTCTGATGGGATGGACCGATGTGCCACCCGTCGAGAGGGCTCGCGGTCTGCGACACCTCCGGGCATCACCCAGTCGCGATCTCCGATAGCGCCAGAGCGAACTCGACCGGATGCGTGGCCGCGTGGAGGTGGGTGCCGGGGAGGCGCGCGACTCGCCACCCACGCTCGGTCGCCTGCATCGCTTCGGCGGAATATCCGTCGCTGCACCACAGGTAGGCACAGCTGATGCCGTCCGACCAACCGTTGGGCACGGTGACGACCTGCTCCAGGTAGGCGAGCGGGAGGTATGGCATCTCGGCTTCGATCGCCGCTCGCAACCCCGCGTCGGGGACGAGATCGGACATCACGTCGGCTCCCCACCACGCCGACCACGGCGGAAGCACGCCATCGACGGCGAGCGGACGCACGTGGTCGCGAAGCCAGGACGGCGCCACCTCGATCGAGGTGGCAACCGGGGGGAGCGCGGCATCGGCGAAGACGACCCCCGTGACCCGACCCCCAAGGAGGTCCACCGCGGCCGGCAGCATCAGCCCCGCGCCGCTGTGCGCGACCAGTGTCAGCGGCCCGCTGACCTGGCGGCATGCAGCCACCAGTCGGTCAACGAAACCCGTCCAGTGCGGGACTCGATCGTCCGCGAACCCAAGCATCGACGGCACGACCGCGACCCGGCCGCGCGCCACCAGCGCGCAGCCGGCGCCCGTCCACGTCGTCGGCCCGACCAGCGGGCTGTGGGTGAGGACGAACGTCGACGCTGCGGTCACGCCGGGTACCGTCGCAGATCGGCGTTGAGGTCGGGCAAAGGCGACCACGTCGTGCTACGACCCACGCATGCCCCATGCGCGCCGGTTCCGCTTCGCCGTCGATCTGCAAGCCCCGTTCCCCGGTCGCACCTTCGCCGACACCGTCCGCGAGATCGAAGCGCTCGGGTACAGCACGATGTTCGTGCCCGATCACTTCGACGAGGGCGTCGGCCCGATCGCGGCCATGGCCACCGCCGCGGCGGTCACCACAGCCATCCACATCGGTGCCCTGGTGCTCGACTGCGACTACCGCCACCCGGTGCCGCTGGCCCGAGAGCTGGCCACGATCGATCTGTTGTCCGAGGGGCGGCTTGAGCTTGGGATTGGCGCCGGCTGGAAGGCCCTCGATTACACCTCGAGCGGCATGCCGATGGATCCGCCCGGTGTTCGGGTGAGTCGAATGATCGAGCACCTCGCGGTGCTCAAGGGCCTCTTTGCCCCCGGTCCGTTTACCTTCGACGGCAACCATTACACCGTGACGGAGCTGGATGGGACGCCGGCTCCCCATCGCCTGGGTGGCCCGCCCATCCTCATCGGCGGAGGGGCACCACGCGTGCTCCGATTTGCCGGAGAGCATGCCGACATTGTTGGGGTCAATGCCTCCATCCACTCTGGTGCCATCGACGCTGAGGCTGCTCTTGACAGCATGGCCGAGCGGATCGACGAGAAGGTTGGGTGGGTCAGGGAAGGCGCCGGTGACCGATTTGATGATCTCGAGCTGAACGCATGGCTCGCATTTGCGGACATCACCGACGACATCGAAGGGACTGCCGCACTCCTTGGCCAGCTGTTCGGCGTCGATCCGTCCCGGGCATCTGAGTCCCCGTTGGTCCTGTTCGGCACCGCGGCAGATGTGGCCGAACGGCTCGAGGAACGCCGAGGCAGGTGGGGCTACTCGTATCACGTCATACCCGGCGACAAGGCTCGCGTGTTCGCCCCTGTGGTCGCGGCTCTCACCGGCCAGTAACCGCGCGAGCGTCCCCGGTCTCGTCAGCCCCGCGGGCGGCCTCGCGAGGCGAGTAGGTCCGACCACGCATCATCGGTTGGTGTGATCCGCTCGGCCGGCCAGCGCGCGGTGTGCTCCAGCAGCCTCCGGCAGTGCCCGTCCGGCGGGGCGAGTGACAGGCCCAGGCCCGCGGCGATGTCGGCCGTGTGCAGGATCAGTTCGAGCGCACACCGCGCGGCAAAGTCCGCAGCCGGCGCAACCTCGGGTGGGTGACGCCGGATGATCGCCTCGACGTCTGGCGGTGTGGTGACGAGCACGCCCCACACGATGTTGATCGTGGCTCTGAGGTTGTCGACGAGGTCGGTCTGCATCGCCGTCGAACTGGTCTCGAAGTCCTCGAGCATCGGATACGCGTGACGACGTCGGGACGCCAGGAAGAACGCCGGCGCGAGCACTGCGTCAACGGTGTGCTCTGCGGTGCGCCGCACGCTCCACTCAAGCGTGCCGGCCATTACCGACCAATCCCGATCGACCCCCGCCTCCCATGTGGCCAGCGCGATCTCACCGAGATCACGAAAGTCGGCAGCGGTGAACGGCGAGCCCATGCACGATCACTAGCACCCGTCCACGGACTGGCCGCCAACGGTCAAGCGCTGGCAGGCGTCGGCCCAGATCCTCGTGCACGGGTAGTGCTGAGGCGACGTTGCCACCAGTGCGGCCCGCGCAATCGCGAGCCGGAACAGTCCGCCATCGCGCAGGTCGACAAGGCGCACGTTCTGCGTCAGCACGACCTCGCTCAGATCCCAGTCGGCGAGCGCGCCCGCATAGATCGCAGGGAGCGGGCCGTACCGGTCATGGAGTGCAACATGATGCCGTTGACGCCGACGCGGTCGGTGGCGATCACCAGGAGGTGGTCGCCCAGGTCGAAGATGTCGTGCACCTCGCCGCTGCGAACCCGAGGCAAGCCGTGGCCGTCGACGGCCATCAGGGCTTCCCCCCGATGGTCCTTGTTGGCGTGCTGCCCGGACTGGAACCGATGGAGTCAAGCTGCGGGTCACGTCCATCTCCGATCTGCTCGACGTTGGCGTGAGCATTCCCTACACCGTGCGGCGAGCGTCAGCCCTTGAGGAACTCGATCCATCGCGCAGCCGCCTCTGCTTGGGTCATGGTGGCGAGCTCGGCGTGCGTCACGCCGGCCTTCCCGAGGAGGCTCCTCGCAAGCTTGGCGTCGAGCACCTTCGGGCCAGCGGGCATTGCTGGTTCTGCTGGAAGCGGGCGCGGCGGAAGCACCTTGCGGTCGACGCAGGCCCAGAAGTCTGCCGCTGTGACGGCGAGCTGATCCCGGAGCACGGCTGCAACCAAGCCTGGATCGTTGAGCGCGCCAGCACCGTGCGACACCCGGGTTCGCAGGACCGAGCCGTCGGCGAGGTGCAGCACGTAGCGGTGGTGATCGCCGGTCGTACCGCGGACCGTCTGGGTCTTCTCCCAGCCCTCGACCTCGACGAACCTGCGATGCGCCCGATGCGGGATCGGCCTCACTCGTCGCCTTCGGCGAAGACCACGGCCCGCAGCTCCTCCCGGTCACTCGCGTAGATCTGGACCCGCTGCACGAGCGCCTCGTTGGCCGCGTGGTTCGGCGCTCGGTGGAGGTTCGCGACCCAGTCGTGGGCATACACGACGAGCTCGTCCAAGAAGTCGTCCTCCGCCTCCGCCATCGTCCCGCCCGACCCGTGCAACGGCAGCCCATCCATCCACATCGCGACGCCATCTGAGTCGACCGCCACCTTCACGTTGAATGGCGCCGCGACCGCGAGCAACCGATCCAGCGATGACCTCGACATGACGACGACAGGGAGGTGCCGGTCGATGACCGCGATCCCGCCCGCCTCCGCCCGGTCGAGGATGCCCTTCATCTGCTCACGCGCCTCGCGTGCCCCGAAGCGATGACCCGAGACGATCGTTGGTGCACTCACCACCGCAGTGTCCCACATGTACCTGGAGTACGCATGGTGAATCGTGTACCCAGAGGCCGAAGGTGAACTCGGTGCAGATCGTGCGAGGCACGGCGGGCCGTCGATGAGGACGCGGCGTGTCGAGCGCTGAACCAGTGCGCTCGGCTGGCCGCCGCCCTCCGACGCCGTGCGGTCGACGAGGGGGCTGGCCGAACTTCTGGCCGGAGATCGCGCCGGATTCCGGCGCGAACCGCTGCCAGATGCAGGTCCGGGTGAAGGTCGCTTCACGCCACCCCATCCGGGACCGGGGCTACTGCTTCGTCATCTCCGTCTCGTAGCGGGTGGCCGCCTCTTGCTCGCGCTGAACCTCGGAACGGGAGGGGTCGATCTCGACGACGAGCTCGTGGAGCGTCCCCGCGAAGGGGAAGCGGCCCGTGTACTCGGTGCTCACCGGCGAGCTCGTGCCGGTGCCGACGTCGGCCCCGATCGACGACATCATCCCCATGACGTACGCGATGTCACCCGTGCCGCACGGCGCTCCGTCGATGCGAACCTCGGCCGTCCCACCGCCGCCTCCCGCACGGTCAAACCGGACCGTCAGCTCACGCGCATCGGCGGGGATCTCGACCTCGGACACCACCAGCGTGTGGTCGCCGAACGAGTTGTAGTCGAAGCACAACCGATCGTCGTTGACGAACATCGTGTAGCCGGCGTTTTGGGTGCCGGTGGTGAACAGCACACCGTTCTCGCCGGGCGCGCGGCTGACGGTGGCGGTCATCGTCCACGGCCGCTTGCCGACAGCGGGCGCGCACTCGGCGACGATGTGGCTCACCGGTGGGAGGTAGCGGTAGCGCCGGCTCTGGTGCGGGGTGTGAGGCTGGCGCGGCGAGTTGAACAGCTCGAGGGTGCGCTGGTCGTAGGGCAGGCCGCCGTGGCGATCCATCTCGCTCCACCACAGCTCGACCAGGTGCTCGACCTTCTCGGGGTGCACCGCAGCGAGGTCGTTGCACTCGGAGAAGTCGTCGGGCAGGAAGTACAGCTCCCAGGTGTCCTCGGGCGCCGGGTTGAACAGGTCGCGCCGGGTCACCGCCTTCCAACCGTCCTCGACGATGCCGCGGTGGCCCATCATCTCGAAGTACTGCACGGTGCGGGTCGATGGCGCCTCGGCATCGTCAATCGCGTAGAGGATCGGCGTGCCGGCGATGGGGATCTGCTCGTAGCCCTTGAACGTGTCGGGCGGGGTCACGCCGGCCGCGGCGTAGATCGTCGGTGCCAGGTCGATCACGTGGTGAAACTGGTGGCGCAGCGCGCCGGCGTCGGCGATGCGCTCGGGCCAGTGCATGATCAGCGGCGACCGGACGCCCCCGGCATGGGTGTTCTGCTTGTACCACTTGTTGGGGCAGTTGCCCGCCTGCGCCCAGCCCCACGGGTAGTTCGTGTGGCTGTTCGGGCCGCCGATGTCGTCGATGGCGTGCATCATCTCGTCGGCGCCGTCGAAGCGCATGTTGAAGAACATCATCTCGTGGAGCTGGCCGTTCGGGCCGCCCTCCTGCGAGGCGCCGTTGTCGGACGTGAGGATGACGAGCGTGTTGTCGAGCTCGCCGAGCTGTTCGAGGCTGTCGAGCAGCCGGCCGATCTGCGCGTCGGCGTGGTCGAGGAACGCCGCGAACGCCTCCTGGAAGCGAGCGAACAGCGCCTTCTCGTTGTCGGAAAGGTCGTCCCAGGCATTGACGCCGGCGTTGCGAGGAGCCAGCTGCGTGCCCGCGGGGATGATCCCCATCTCCAGCTGGCGCTCGTACCAGCGCTGGCGGAACACGTCCCAGCCCTCGTCGAACTTCCCGCGGTACTTGTCGAGGTACTCCTGCGGCGCCTGGTGCGGAGCGTGCATCGCCCCGAACGCGACGTACCCGAAGAACGGCCGATCGGGCCGGATCGACTTCGCGTCGTGCATGAAACCGATGGCGTGATCGACCAGATCTTCGGTGAGGTGGTACCCCTCCTCCGGCGTCTTCGGCGGGCTGATGTGGTGCTGGTCGTAGGTGAGCTCGGGGTTGAACTGGTCGGTCTCACCCTGCAGGAACCCGTAGAAGCGATCGAAGCCGCGCTGGGTCGGCCAGTGGTCGAACGGGCCGGCGGCCGACGCGTCCTCCATGTTCACCAGGTGCCACTTGCCGACGGCCCAGGTGCCGTAGCCGTTGGCGCCGAGGACCTCGGCCATGTTCGCCGCGTGGTGGCTGACCTCGCCCGTCGCGGTCGGGAAGCCCGAGGTCATGTTGGCGATCGAGCGCATGCCAACGGTGTGGTGGTTGCGGCCCGTCAGCAACGCAGCGCGCGTCGGCGAGCACAGCGGCGTCACGTGGAAGTTGGTGAAGCGCACCCCGCCCGCGGCGAGACGGTTGGCGTTGGGTGTCTCCAGCGTCGAGCCGAAGCAGTTGAAGTGGCTGAAGCCGAGGTCGTCGTAGAGGATCACGAGCACGTTCGGCGCCGCGTCGCCGGGGTGCTTGGCCGGGCGGAAGTACGCCTCCGACTCGGCCACGGTCCGCCCGATCTTCCCCTTGAACCACTCGCGTCCCGGGATCTGCTCCGTCACCTGATGACCCTTTCCTCGTGTGCCACGACGCTCGTCTGGCGCACGCGGCAACGTACTGTCCACCGGCGTGAGCTGCTGCGTTCCCGAGCGCGAGCCGCGGTCAGTGGCGCCCTCCCCCGCCCGCTCATCGTCGGGCGGCCCCGCGGTGGCACACCCATCGATGGTGGCGGTCCCCGGCGGACGCTTCGTGATGGGCGAGCGGTCCGAGCTGCGGAACGATGGCGACGGCGAGGAGCCGATCGAGGTCACGGTCACCCCGTTCACCATCGACGCCACCAGCGTCACGAACGACGACTTCGCGGGCTTTGTCGCGGCCGCCGGCCACGTCTCGACGGCTGAGCAGCTCGGCGCGTCGTTCGTGTTCGCCGGGCTCCTGCCCGACGACTTCCCGCCGACCCGAGCGATGAGCGGGGCGCCGTGGTGGCGCGACGTCGAGGGCGCATCGTGGCGCGCGCCAGAGGGACCGGGGTCGGACCTCGCCGGTCGCGGCGACCACCCTGTCGTCCACGTCTCGCTGCTCGATGCGGCGGCGTACGCGGACTGGCGAGGTGTGCGCCTCCCGACCGAGGCCGAGTGGGAGCGCGCCGCTCGAGCCGGCACCGACACCATCTGGCCGTGGGGTGATGAGCGCGAACCCGGCGGGCACCGCATGAACGTGTGGCAGGGCAGGTTCCCCACTCGCAACGACGCCGCCGACGGCTACCTCGGGACCGCCCCGGTCGCAGAGTTCGAGCCGAACCCATGGGGCGTGTGGGGCATGGTCGGCAACGTCTGGGAGTGGACCGTCGACGACTACGGCCTCCGCTTCCCGGGGGCTGCGCGCACCGGTCGCCGCGTCCTGAAGGGTGGCTCGTACCTGTGCCACGCCTCCTACTGCAACCGCTACCGCCCGAGCGGCCGCATCGGCTCCGCCCCCGACACCACCGCCGGCAACGTCGGCTTCCGCTGTGCGGCGGCTACGCCTCGGGACGGGTCGAGCCGAGGAGCGCCCCGAGCTTCTTCGGAGCGAGCAGCCGATAGCTCTCCGTCACCAGCTCCCTGACCTCGTCCCAATCGGTCGCCCCGTCGTCGCGGAGCACCAGCGCGACCAGGCCCGCACCCCACCCGGGGGCGAAAGGATCGCCGACCGCGAGCAGCGCGTGGAGCTCCTCCCCCGCCGCGTGGAAGGTCAGGGACGTGACGGCGCCCCGGCCGAGATCCTTCGTCACGAGGTGCGCCAGCGTGTGCCCGCGGATGCGCCACCGGACTCCGGCGAACGCCCGCTCCTCGTACGCCTCGGGCAGGTGGGCACACGCGGCCCGCACGCGCTCGACGGTTGCCCCGGGCACCTCCATGTACGCGGTCATCGTGAACCGGCATTCTCGCACCGGGCGATCCTGGGAGCTGTCGGGTCGTTCGTCTGGCGGCGTTCAACGCAGCGGCCCGGAGGTCCGACCTCGCATCCCACCCCGACGTGCACCATCCGCCAGCCGCACCAGGTCCGCACAGTGCTCGTCGAGGTGGCTGGCCGTCCCCGCGAAGTAGTCACGGAAGCCCGGGTCCGCCACCTCCTCGGCGGTCAGGCTGCTGGCAACCTCCAACGCCCTGATGCGAGCCGCATGCAAGCGAGCGACGACCTCGGCGGCCGAGTCGTTCGTCGTGCCCATGTCGTGACCGTACGCGCCGCCACGCATGACAGCGTCTTGTCCGGTAAGCCAAATACGTCCGCTCAGGAGCCGATCCTGGCGGAAGCGCTTCACCCGCGACGTGTCGAACAGCAGCGAGAAGCGGGTTCCTGCTCCAGCCGGCGCCGGAGCGTCCCGCACCTCGGTGAGGGTGAGGGCGCCCGACTGCAACGAGGGGGAGGCGACACCGAACCGGGAGTGGACGAGGGGAATGAAGTTCGTCGCGGACGAGAACACACCGGAGGGCCGACGAGGTCGCTTCGGCCGACTTGGCAGGCCCGGCGAGGGGCAACCACCTTCCATCTGGATTCCTACGGTGGTAGGATTAGATGGTGGCAGTCACGAAGTGGTCGGTAAGCGTCGATGAAGTACTTGCCGCTCGGGTCGCATCGCGTGTCGGCGATCGGGGACTGAGCCGGTTCGTCTCGCGGGCCGTGGAACACGAACTCGAGCGGGACGTCCTGAACGAGTACCTCGCCGACCTCGATGAGGCGTTCGGCGTCCTCCCCACCGGACTCGTCGAGCAAGCCGACGAGCAGTGGCCGTCCTGATCCTCGACAGCGAGGCCGTCTCTGCTCTCGCCCGTCCTCGACAGGACCCCGAAAGGAACCAGCGCATCCGCGCCGCGCTCCGTAGCGCGCACGGGCGAAACGCTCCGGTGCGCATCCCCTCGGCCGTGCTCGTCGAGCTATACCGGGGTCACGGCCTCGATGAAGCGATCGACGGCATCCTGGCGCGCGGCTTCGCCCAAGTGGTCACCACGGGCGCCCGGATCGCCCGGATCGCCGGCCACCTCCTGGCCGACACCGGGAGTGGGAGCGAGATGGCGATCGATGCTCTGGTCATCGCCACCGCCATCCGCCTCGGGGGCGGGTTGGTGGCCACGCACGACCCCGCCGATCTCCGCAACCTCGCCTCTGGGCACCCGAACGTCGCGATTCTGGCCATCTG
>JAYUDU010000413.1:0-3957 GCA_043739605.1 Acidimicrobiales bacterium
GCAATGTCGTAGACGACGACCCCCTCGTGGAGCGCGTCGACCGTTGTCCGCAACATCGTTTCGGACAGCGCCAGTTCTCGCTCTCGCGTTCTGAGGCTCTGCGTCATGTCCTGCGCGATGGCCACTGCGAAACTCCGCCCGCGCGCCATTGATCGGGCCAACATCGTCGCAAGGAGACTGAGCAGGATGCCGGCAAGCGCGACCCCGATGGGGAGCGTCCCAAGCAGGCCAGCTGCGCCGGCGCGCATGCTCACCCCAAGTCTCCACCGTCGGTCCGCGGCGTTGAGGTCGAGCAGTCGCTCTTCGTTCATCGGTAACCGGAGGGCCGCGCCGCTCGACCACAGGAGCTGGCCGCTGGCGAGCCTCGAGGTCGGGTGATCCGTGACGAGCCCGACATCGAAGATGCGAATGCGGGCCTCGCGATTGAGGGCGGGCACCTCCGCCATGACCTCGCGAAGATCGAGTGCTGCTGTGACCACCCCGATGAAGGACCGCCGCCGCTCAGCCTCTGTCAGCGGCGGGGTGGGGCGGTCGTAGACACCGAGGAACAGCAGCACGCCAACGCGGCCGCGCCCCTGCACGAGGTCAATCGGGGAGGTGGCGACGGGATCGCCGCCGTCACGGGCTTGCTCCAGAGCCCGACGCCGGGCGTCCTCGCTGGCCACATCGAAGCCCCACACGGCCTCGTTGCCCATGAGCGGTTCGAGGTAGTCGACGACAACAGGATCGTGGTCCGTCGAGGTCGGGTGCACCGCGAAGTCCGCCGAGGCCGAGGATCGCATCGAACGCTGCCATTCGCTCAGGTTCGCTCGCTGCACGACGCGGTCGAAGCTGAGGGCGACGGCTCCCGGCGCCCTCCGGAAGACGTCGTTCGCGGCGATCGATGCCGCGAACGTCTCCCGGCTCAGGTCCGGCTGCGCCAAGAACAGGCTGCGCAGCCCGTAGATGGCCTCGATGTAGACGTCGACGCGCCGTTGGACCGCCGCTCGCACATCCGCGGCGACGCGCTCGACGTGTCGGGCCTCCTCGCGATCGACGACCGTCCGCATGCCGAGGGTGAGGAACGCCGTGACGCCGATGCACACGGCCAATACGAGCAGAGCCGGCGCGGGCAGGCGAGGTTCCATGGCCCCGACCCCGTCACGACGCAACGACATCCACTCATGATCGGCCCGCATCGACCGATCGTGAGCAGGTGCGGAGAATACGCCCCCGATCGCTCCCCGCGATCGTCGCCGCAACGATCGCTGCATTTGCGGCGGCTTGCTCCGCGGGCCGGATCGCGGCGCATCCGCCAGTGCGGGTGGGGTTCATCTTCGTCGGCGCGCACGATGACCTTGGCTACAACCGCGCGGCATGGGAGGGGAGCCTCGCGGTCGCTCGCGCATTTCCTGATGTCGAGGTGCTGCGCAAGGAGAACGTGCCGGAGACTCCGGCTGCCATCGGTGCGCTTGAGGGCTTTGTCGAGCAGGGCGCGACGATCCTGTTCGCAACGAGCTTTGGCCACCTCGACGCAGCGATGACGGTGGCTCGACGGCATCCCGGCGTGGTCGTGTTTCACCAGGGTGGCGTGCTGCCACCGAGCCGGCCGCCCAACCTCGGTTCGTACTGGGGGACCATGTACGAGCCGATGTATCTCGCGGGCATCGCCGCTGGTGGGTCGTCGACGAACCACCACCTCGGCCTGGTTGCAGCCTTCCCCATCCCGGCCACGATTGCCAACCTCAACGCGTTCGAGATCGGCGCCAGGAGGGCCGACCCTGCGACCAGCACGACCGTTGTGTTCACCGGTGCATGGTGCGACCCGGCCGCGCAGACCACTGCCGCCAACGCCCTATTGGATGGTGGCGCAGACGTACTCGCCCAACACCTCGATTGCACCGGTCCGGTGCTCGCGGCCGCGGAGGCCCGAGGCGCGGGGTCGATCGGCTATCACTTTGACGCATCTGAGGCGGCGCCGAAGGGGTGGCTCGTCGGTGCCGTATGGCGGTGGGGCCCGGTCATGATCGACATGGTGAGAACGGTCGTGTCCATGCGCTTCACCGGGAGCCCCTACGACGGCAACTATCGGGGTGGTCTCCGTCCCGGCGACAACCCGTTGGCGCTCACCGACATCGGGGCAAAGGTGCCGGTGGCGACTGCGGTCCTCGTGAGGGCCGAGGCGGCGCGCCTCCGGGCTGGCGGGTCGGTCTTCCGAGGCCCGCTGCGTGACCGTGACGGGGTCCCGCGGGCCGCAGCGGGAGCCGCGCTCACCATCGCCGACGCCGACGCGATGCAATGGATCGTTGAGGGCGTCGACGGCGTCATCCCGCCTCGCTGAGTCGCCACGGGCTGCGTCATGGCGCCCAGCTAGAACAGTTCGCCGAACGCAGCCCGCCACGTCGCCGAGCGGCAGCTGCGTCGTCGTGGACGGCCTCGGTCGATCGTGGGAACCGGCCGGACGGTCGTCGTCTGGTCGTGCTCCGATCTGAGGCTGCTGTCTGGGCCCGACGATTCCGTCAGCTCTGGCACCGCCATGACCCGCGGGAGGGTCAGGAAATCACCAGAGTCCCGGGCTTGGCGAAGCGGCCGTGCGGGACGAGCACCGACGCAACCCGGCAGCATGTCCAGCGGAGGGGGTGACATCGCTGGCAGGCTCTGACGATGGTCGCCACCCGGGTCGACGCATGGCTGTGGGCCATCAGGCTGTGCTCGACGCGCACCGAAGCCACCACGGCGTGCCGGGGCGGGCACGTGAAGGTGAACGGCAGCCCCGCCAAGCCCGCAATGTCGCTTGGCGTCGGTGACCGGGTTGCCGTCTTCGTGCACGACCGACATCGCGACGTCGAAGTCGTCAACCTCATCATCAAGCGCGTGGGTGCTTCGGTTGCTGTTGAGGCGTACGTCGACCACACGCCACCGGCGCCCCCGCGCCAGCAGCTGGGCGCCGTGTTCCGACCGGCGTCGACCGGCCGACCGACCAAGAAGGACAGGCGCGAGACCGACAGGCTCCGTCGGCGCTGAAGCTTCCCGACACCCGGCGACGCGCGCCCGAGTCGGGGTCGGGCAGAGTGCGGTCATGCCCGACACCGATGCGACCGGGGTGCTGGCCGTTGACGATCCCGCCGTCGGCGTCCGCCGCCTCACCCTCGACCGGCCGACGAAGCGAAACGCGCTGTCGCATCGGCTGCGCTCAGAGCTGTTCACTCATCTGCGGGCTGCGAACGCCGACCCGGCCATCACCGTCGTGGTGATCGCAGCCAACGGCCCCGACTTTTGCGCCGGTTACGACCTGCGCCAGGACCCGTCAGAGCTACTGCCATGGGCGATCCCACCCGGTCTGTCGGGCTGGGCCAAGCACGTCGCGCAGGGGTGGTTCGAGATGTGGGATCTCGACGTAGCCGTGATCGCTCAAGTGCATGGACGGTGCCTGGCTGGCGGCACCGAGCTCGTCGCGGCCTGCGACCTCGTGTACGTCGCCGACGACGCCGCCATCGGCTACCCCGCCGTGCGCACCATGGCCCCGCCGGACTTCGCATGGCAGCCGGCGCTCCTCGGGATGCGCGCCGCGATGGAGGCTCTGTTGACCGGTGACACCATGTCGGGCATCGACGCGGTCAGGACCGGCCTCGCCAACCGGGCGGTGCCGGCGGCGGCGCTCGAGGCAACGGTCCTTGAGGTCGCGCAACGCGTCGCGCGGGTCCCGGGAGAGCTCACCGCTCACAACAAGCGCGTGGTTCATCAGGCGATGGAGGCCGCCGGCATCCGCACGGGCATCCGCGCCAACGTCGACCTGCACGGGCGGGCGCGCTCGACAGCGGCGAGCAGGGCTGGCTTTGCCCGCATCGGCGCCGGCGCGCTGACCGAGGCGCTCACCGAGCGCGACCAGGCCTTCGGCGACGGCCGCACCCGGGCGAGGAGCGGTGACGAGTAGGTTCGACGGACAATGGCCGGATTGGTGGAGCTGTCCCGTCCGAC
>JAYUDU010000414.1:0-9914 GCA_043739605.1 Acidimicrobiales bacterium
AGCGCCGCGCTGTACGGCGACATCGAAGAGCGGCTCGGTGCCCTCGACGACCTGCGCGCCAACGGCGCAGGCCAGTATGCGCTGTGGCGTCACCAGGTCCTTGCTCGCCGTTGGTTCATTGACAAGTGGATTGCTTCGGCCCGCACCGCGCTCGTCTTCTGCGCGACCAACTCGATGGTCGGTCTGACCACCATCGGCGTCCTCGCCACGGGTGTCGCGCTGGAGCGGCGTGGTGCCGTCACCGTCGGGGGCGTGCTCGCAGCCTGGCGGTGGGCGGGGCTCGCACGGCGTCCGTTGGAGCAGCTGGCCGAGAACCTCAGGGACGGCCAGACGGCCATCGCCGCGTCGCGCCGTGTCGTCGACGTGCTGTCGACGTTGACCACGGTGCCGGCGCCGGGCGGCGCAGAGGTGGTGCCGCTGCCAGATGGCCCCCTCGAGCTGCGCTTCGACGGTGTGACGTTCGCGTATCCGGACCGTCCGGCCGCGCTGGTCGACCTCGACCTCGTCGTGCCGGCTGGCCAGCACATCGGTCTCGTCGGCCGCACCGGCAGCGGCAAGACCACGCTCGGTCGGCTCGCGGCGCGGCAGTGGGACACCGCTCCCGGCGCGGGTCGGGTGCTCCTCGGCGGCGTCGACCTGCGGTGCGCTTCTCCAGCCGACCTGCGCCGCCGAGTTGCCGTCGTCACCCAGGATGTCGTGGTGTTCCGCGCGTCCGTGCGTGACAACCTCACGCTGTTCGGCACCGTCGAGGCGACGGACGAGCGATTGGCAGCAGCCATGGACGACGCAGATCTCGGTGGCTGGTTGCGTCGCCTGCCTGCGGGATTCGACGCAGAGATCGGCGTCGACGCCGGCTTGTCCGGTGGCGAGGCGCAGCTGTTGGCGTTGGCTCGCGCCCTGCTGGCCGACCCGGGGTTGGTGGTGTTGGACGAGGCGACAGCTCGGCTGGATCCCGTCACCGAAGCCCGCGTGGCCCGAGCCACCGCACGCCTGCTGGTCGGGCGCACGGCCGTCGTCATCGCGCACCGGCTCGCCACGCTCGACGCGGTTGACGTGGTCGGCGTGCTCGACCACGGGCGGCTGATCCAATGCGGAGCGCGGGGCGCGCTGGCGACGACAGAAGGACCGTTCCATCGCCTGCTCGCCGCGTCCGCGGGGGGCTCGACCGACATCGACGGCGGCGGCGACGCGGTTCGGGTGCCGCCGGTGCACAACCAGATCGACGACGATGACGAACACGATGCCGCAGGTTTGTTCGAGGTGGTCGCTTCGACCACCCAAGACAGGGTGCCGGCGATCGCCAACACCCTCCGGCTGGCGGCCTCACGCTGGGCGCTGTACCTGCAAGCGTGCGCGATCTGGTGGGTCCATCAGTCGTTCGGGGTGCTCGCCCCGCTGGCGGTCGGGCTGGTGCTCGACCGGCTCGCCACGCCCGGTCGGGCGGTGCTCGGGGCCTTGCTGGTGGCGCTCGCCGCCGAGCTGACGCGGTGGCTGTTGATGGCCGTCGGGTGGATCACCTGGGACCCGACCTACATGACGTTCATCTCGCAGCAGCGCGGCATCGTGCTTCGCTCGCTCCTGTGCGATCCTGCGTCGGGGTCTGCCCGGTTGCCGGGCTCGCCGGGCGCGACGATGAACCGACTCCGCACCGATCCGCAGGCTACGGCTGACCTCGCCGACACCATCCTCGACGGCGTGGGCGCGCTCATTGCCGCCGCGCTGGTCGTGGGGCTCGTTGGCCGAACATCGCCTGATGCGGCATGGCTCATCGCGATTCCCCTGGTGGTGGTGATCGCCGCTGGCTTCGTCGGTGGCGCCACGCTGCGGGCCCGCCGCGTCGTGGCACGCGAGGCCGAGGCACGGGTGTCCCACGTGGTCGCCGACCTCGCCGACGGCGTGCTGACCCTGCAGCTGGGCGGCGGGGTCCCGGCCGGGCTGCGACGCCTCGATGAGGCGTTCGCCATCAGGGCCGCGTGCGACCTCGCGGTCTACATCGTCGCCGAAGGCTTGGCCACGCTTGGTTCCGCCGCAGCCGGCATTGGCAGCGCGCTCGCAGTCGTCGCGCTCGTCCCTGCCCTCGCCTCAGGTGTCGCAGGTCCCGGCGACCTCGCGCTTGTCACCGGCACCGTCGGTGCCCTGGGATTCCTGCCCCGCGTCACCAGTCGGCTCATCGCCAAGTCGAAGAACGCCGAGGTCAGCTTCGTCCGCATGGCCGCCCTGTTGCCGGCAGACCGCCCGTTGGCCGAGCGAGCCGGTGTCGTCAGCGGGCGCGGTCCCGTACCGATCGTGCGCAACCCCCCTCGCCCCGGACCCGATGCCGCAGCCCCACCCCGACGGGCCGGTCGCCTGCAAGCTGCCGGCATCGTCGCCCGTCATCCCGGCGGTGGAGGCGTCGCCGCCGACCTCAGCATCGGGGCGGGCGAGTTCGTCGTCATCACCGGACCCGTCGGTGGAGGCAAGTCCACGCTGCTGCGCGCCGTGCTCGGCCTGCACCCGCTGCTCGCCGGCACCATCGCATGGGATGGCCATGTCCTCGATCAGCCCGGGCTGTCCCTCCGATCGCCGCGCGTCGCGTACGTACCGCAGGTCCCTCGGCTCTGCAGTGAGCCGCTGCGCGACGCAGTGCTCCTCGGACTCGACGATGGCCTCTTGGACGCAGCCCTGCGAGCCGCGCAGCTGACCGACGATCTCGTCGCCTTCCCCCACGGCCTCGCCACCGTGGTCGGGCCGAGGGGCGTGCGGCTATCCGGTGGGCAACTGCAGCGCGTCGCCGTCGCTCGTTCGTTGGTTCGACGACCAGCACTCCTCGTCGTCGACGACCTGTCGTCCGCCCTCGACGTGGCCACCGAGGCTGCGCTGTGGGACGACCTCGGCAGCTGGCTGGCAGACACCGCAGTGTTGGCGGTCAGCCATCGGCCCGCGGTGTTGGAGCGAGCCGATCGGATCATCACGCTCGATGCCGGACGGGTCGTCGACGTGCGGGTGAACGGCCCGGAAGGCTCTGCCCTCGTTGCTGCGGGGTAGTTGCTGGGGAGGTGTGCTCAGGTCCAGGTGAGGGCGAACAGGTGGCGCGGCCTGGCGACGCCCTTCAGCATGCGGACGCCGCGGTCCTCGACGCCGACGCGGCCTTCGACGGCCTCGGCCACCGGGTCGCTGCACAGGATCTCGCCGGCGTCGGCCTCGTCGGTGATGCGCGACGCAACGTTGATCACCGTCCCCAGGAGGTCGCCGTCGTCTTCGATGGCCTCACCGACGTGGATGCCGATTCGTACCTGCGGCGCGAAGCCGGCCTCAGAACGCGTCTGGGATAGTCGGCGCTGGATCTCGACCGCAGCCAGGGCGGCGGACCGTGCGGAGTCGAAGCGGGCAAGGAAGCCGTCGCCGGCGCTGCTGACCTCCGAACCTCCGTGGGCCGCGAAGCATGACAGCAGCAGCTCGCGGTGGCGGCCGCGCAGGTGCGCCCACTCCGCGTCGCCGATGGCTTGGGTGAGCGCGGTCGAACCGACGATGTCGGTGAACAGCACGGCCACGAAGCGCCGCACCGGGCCGGTGCGGGGAGCAAGGGGTGGCGTGGCGGCGGGTGCGGGTGCCGCCAGCGCCGCGCCAGTGCCGTACCCGGGCAGTCCCGCCGTGGCTCTAGCCGCGGCCCGCCGGTCGCTGCGGTCGATGTGCGTCACCGCGCTGAGGGCGTGGGTGCCAAGACCGATGCCCCACCCCGCGGCAGGAAAGAACGGCCAGAAGAAGCCGCCGGGCGTGGTCATGACCCAGGTGCCGACGAGGAAGGTGTTGGTGAGCGCGTAGACAGTGGCGTGATAGCGGAATGCCGCAGAGCGGAACGGGCCATTCCCTCGCGCCAGGAGCGGGGCGGCGATGCGGCCGCGGCCCCTGGTGTGGCCGTGGCGCATGGCCGATGCCGGTTCGAGGTCGAGGTCGAGGTCATGCACCACCATGGCCAGCTCGCCTGAGGTCTTGGCCCTGTAGGCCGCGTCGAGTCGTTCGTCGAGCTCGTGGATGTCGATCGCTCCTTGGCCCGCAGCCTGCTGCAACATCGTCGTCACCCGATCGCGGTCGGCGTCCCGCACGCGTCTGCCCGCAGGGACGGGTCGTTGCCCCGGGATGGGCGGGAGAGGAGGTGGCGATGGCATGCGAGCCCCGGCGTCATCGGCTGCGCTCACCCACGCAGCATCGCACCCGCGCCGGCGTCGCGCGCTCACAACCCCTTCGGTGTGACCATCGCCACACGCAGCGCCAGCCTTGACCGGCCACGTACAGGCACCGGTCGTCGTAGGCTCGCGGCGTGGCTGCCGTGGTGCTCGACCCGCCTTCGGGGTCGGATCGCGCCCGCTCGGCAGCATCAACGCCCAGCTCGTTGCGCCAGGCGCTGCGGGTCAGGTGGCTCGGCCGGGTCCGCTACGCAGACGCCCACGCCGTCCAGAAGGCACTGCACGCCGACCGGGGCGGCGCGCCGTACCTGTTGCTGGCAGAGCATCCCCACGTATACACGCTTGGCATCAGGGCCCAGCTCGCCGAAGTGCTCGTCGACCCGTACGCCGTTGGCGCAGAGCTCGTCCACGCCGATCGCGGTGGCAGGGTCACCTACCACGGTCCTGGCCAGCTCGTCGGCTACCCCATCCTCGATGTCGTGGGTGGCCCCGGCGCCGTCCCTGCGCACATGCACGCGCTCGAACAGCTCGTCATCGACACCCTTGACGCCGTCGGTTTCGCGGGGTGCGGCCGACGACCGACGGAGGCCGGCGTGTGGGTCGACCCGCTCGGACTCACCGCGCGCGGGCCGCGCAAGATCGCCGCGGTCGGCGCGCGCATCTCGCGGGGACGGTCCATGCACGGCTTCGCGCTCAACGTGGCCCCCGACCTCGCCATGTTCGATCACATCGTGCCGTGCGGCATCACCGACAAGGGCGTTACGTCGCTGGCGGCCGAGGGCGTTGACGTCTCGATGCGGGACGTCGTCGACATCGTTGCCCGGCTGGCAGGAATGCAGTGGGGTGCCGGCGTGGCGATCGATCGTCACGACGTCGCCTGGAGGGTGCGGGCCGATGACCTCGCCGCGTTCAGTCGGGGTGCGGGTCCCGGCGCGGCCGTCAAACCGACAGACCACGGCACGCCGGTCCGGATGCTTGGCCGCCTCGCAGCCGCCGGGGTCGATGCCTCGACTGGGGTCGCCACCATCGGGCGAAAGCCTGCGTGGCTGCGAGCAAAGGTCCACCACGGACCAGAGGTGCTCGCACTCCGCAGGACGCTGCATGGTCTCGACCTCGTCACCGTGTGCGAGGAGGCGGGCTGCCCAAACCTGTCGGAGTGCTGGGCCGAAGGCACGGCCACATTCATGGTGCTCGGTGAGCGATGCACCAGGGCGTGCGGCTTTTGCCTCGTCGACACCAACAAGCCGGGGGCGCCAGACGCAGGCGAACCGGCACGTGTCGCTGAGGCCGTCCGGCGCATGGGTGTTTCGTACGCGGTCGTTACAATGGTTGCGCGCGACGATCTGGACGACGGCGGCGCCACCCACGTCGCCGCCACCGTCGCCGCCATCCGCGACGTCAACCCTGGCGTGCGGGTGGAGGTGCTCATCAGCGATCTCAAGGGCGATGCCGCCGCCCTCGACATCGTCTTCGCAGCACGGCCCGATGTCCTCAACCACAACATCGAGACCGTGCTCCGGCTCCAGCGGGCGGTGCGACCAAACGCCTCCTACGCGAGGAGCCTCGCTGTCCTCGCCCGCGCCAAGGCCGCCGGATTGGTGACCAAGTCGAGCCTGATGGTCGGGCTCGGAGAGACGCCGCACGAGGTCGAGGCCGCGCTCGCCGATTTGGCTGCCATCGGCACGGACATCGTCACCATCGGCCAATACCTCCGGCCGACGACGCACCATCTGCCCGTGGTTCGCTGGTGGGAGCCCGCTGAGCTCACGGGGTTGAAGGTCGTGGGTGAGGCCCTCGGCATCGGGCACGTTGAGGCTTCACCGCTGACACGCTCCTCCCACCACGCCAGAGCAGCAGCCGACCGGGTAGGCCCGGCGTTGCCTGTGGCGTCTCCTCGATCCTCGTCCCTCGGATCCGCTCGCCGCCGCCCGGCGGGCGGGGTTTTGCCTGTGGCGTCTCCTCGATCCTCGTCCCTCGGATCCGCTCGCCGCCGCCCGGCGGGCGACGAATGAACGACGTCGCGTGGCTCGCTGTGGCGGGCCTTGCTGTGGCGGGGATCGTCATCGCCGCGCTGTTGCTCATCGAACGTCGCGAGCGCTCCGCTCCCGTGCTGGCGCCCTCTGCGCCCGTCACCGGCGCAGGGCGCACCCGCAAGCGAGGGCCAGCGACCAACCCGGGCCAGCCGCTGCCGCGCCCCACGACCAGCGCCACCCCGGCCACCGCCCGCCTCGGCGAACCGCAGGAGATCAGCGCGGAGGCGGCGGCGACCTTGCACCGTGAGGTCGAGTCGTTTCTCCGCTCCGTCGACCCGGCCGGCCCCGGCGGCCCCGGCGGCCCCGGCGGAGATGGGTCCCCGTGAGCACGACCGTCGCCGTCCTCATCTTCCTCGGGTTGCTCCTGGCGTTCCCCCTCGGGCTGATCTTCTGCACCATCGTCGCCCGCGACATGGACGAACGCGGTCTCGACGGCCGCATCTATGGCCTGGTCACGTTCTTGGTGTTCCCCATCGGCCTCATCGTCTGGCTCGTCCAGCGCGCCAAGCACCCGGTGGTCGACGCAACACCCTGAGGTCGGCCACGATGGGCGACCGCCATGGTCTCGCTCGATGCCGCCACCGTCTTGTTGCAATGGGCCGTCGGTGGACTCCTGTTCCTGTGGGTCACCACCCGCCACCGCGTCGTCGGGCTGGGCTACGGCTGGCTGATGCGGGGGGTGTTCGGCGTCATGGCGCTCGGGGCGCTTGCGTGCAGTCGGTTCTCGCCGCCCTCGATCGTGCGTGACGCCGCCGCGCTGGGGGTTTCCGTCGGCGCGTTCGGCGGGCTGGTCGTCTCTGTGTTTCGCCGCAAGGCTGGCGTCTCAGGTCAGCGTGATGTCGAGGAGCGGCGAACCGAGCGCATCGCCGTGATGACCGGCATCGATCGCGCCGAGATACGCCGAGACACCGCGGCCAAGGAGTTTGCGCCGGCGCTCGACCTGATTGCACCCGCGATCGGGGTGGTCGGCCTGGTCGCGGCCGCGGTCGCGGCGCACGGGCCGACCAGCGTCGCCATCATCCGCACGCTCATTGGTGCCGCCTTCCTCGGATCGGTCTCCGACGCCATGCTGCTCGGCCACTGGTACCTCGTGCAGCCCGGCCTCGGCCGCGGCCCCATCAACGAGCTCAACCGATGGTTGCAGTATCTGTGGCCCGCCGAGGTCGGAGCGATGTTGCTGCCGACCGGGATGATCAGCGTCCTCACCGGGCGTGTCCACGACGGCTACGGCGGCATCCTCGGCTGGTTCTGGGTCGCCTGCGCGGTGTTCACGCTCGGCCTCTCGTTCACCACGACCGCCGCGCTCAAGGAGCGTGCGTACTCAGCGGTGATGGCGGCGACGGGACTGCTGTACCTCGCGATCCTGACCGCCTTTGGCACGGATCTGGTGGCGCGCCTCGTCCTCAAGGGTTGAGCCGTTTGCAGCCGGCTGGCTTGTTGATGTTCTGGCACCGCTGTGACCCGCGAGGAGGGTCACAGCGGTACCAGAAGCCGGCGGCCGGGTCTTGGGGACGCAAATGCACCGTCAGCGTCGGCGCGGCGGTCAAGACGGTGCATTTGCGTCCCCAGCATGGATGTGGCCGGGTAGCAGCGGAGGTCTGCGCTGACGTCGCGATCGTGGACCTTGGCAGCGAAGCCCGCGTCCAACGTCTCGATGATGATGACGCGCGGCGCGTCGTTGTCAGCCATCGGCTTCCCGTCAGACTCCGGATAGACGAGGTCGTCGTCCGCGGCTGCGAACACGCTGACGACCGCCATCGGACTGCCGTCAGTCTGGGAGGACGATGCCGCGCTCTTCGCACGTCGCAGCGACCAGGTCGGGGAGGATGTTCTTGATGAGGTACATGTCTCTGGCGAGGATGTAATCGGGGGCCATGGCCTTGGCGTAGCGCTCGAAGTAGAGGAGCTGCTTGGAGATGAGGACCAGCTCCTTCGGACTCTGGATGCCGAACTGGTCGGCGAGCTGGAGGTTCTGCTTCAGCGTGTCGCCAAGGCTCGTGCCGCCGATGCTCTGGTCCAGCATCGGCTCGACGATCCCCTTGATCATGATGGCGGCGCTCGCCTCGTCGACGTCGGCCGGCATGACCCCGACCCCTTGGTACGCACGCACCACCCGGGTGTAGTCGCCGTCGATCATCGACGTCGTGAAGAGCGCCTTCAGCACGTCCTTCCAAGAATCCGGTAGCTCTCCCATGATGCCGAAATCCAGAAACGATTGACGGCCATCGGTCAGCACCCATAGGTTCCCAGCGTGCAGATCGCCATGAAAGGGGCCATGAACCATGCACGCTTCAGCCCACGCCTTGATGCCTTGACGGAGCATGAGCTCGGTGTCGACACCTTGACTCTTGATGGTGTCGATCTCGTCCATGGGAACGCCGTGCATACGCTCCATGCAGATGATGCCGGGGCCGCAGAATTCCCAATAGACCTCGGGGGCTGTGATGTTCTTGTTGTCACCGTATGCCCAGATGGCGTTACGGAAGAGCGTCTGCCGGTGGCCTTCCAGTGCTGAGTTCAGCTCGTTGCAGGTGATCTCGTAGAGGTCTTCGATGATGATGGGCGCGTTGATCGACTTGGCCTGCTCGAACCGGTTCACCAGCTTCGCGAGCTGGTAGAGGATGCGCAGATCGGTGCGCATCCGATGTGTGATGTCTGGCCGCTGCACCTTGACCACCGCGAGGCGCCCATCCGGCAGCGTGCACGCGTGCACCTGCGCGATGGAAGCGGCGCTCAGTGGGTGAGGGTCGAACGTGGCGAACACGTCCTCCGGTTTGGCGCCGAGGCCCTCGGTGATGAGGCGACGGGCGGTCGCGGGGTCCACAGGCGGGACCTCGTCCAGGCAGCGCAGACAGGCGTCAGCGAGGAACGTCGGGAAGACCCCAGGCGAGCTGGCGACGAGCTGGCCCAACTTCACGAACGTGGGGCCGAGGATCTCGAAGCTGTCGACGAGACCCTCTGCGACGGCGGTCGGAAAGGTCTTGCCGCCACGGCGCAGCAGCCAGATCACGATGGAACGGAGCACGCACAACACCTGCACCACACCGGTGAGAGCCATGCGACGGATCTCCGCGAACCCGAACTGATCTAGCGGAGGCATCTCGACGACGAGCGCCGACGGGGGTGGCCCCTCGGCCCACGGCCCGCGGAACGATCGGTCGGCGGCGCCCAGCTGCCCGGTCATGTCATTCCTCCGGCGCGTGCCATCGGCGCAGCCTGCACCCGCACGGCGACGGGCCGCACGTTCCTCCATCAAGCTGCGACGCGATGGCCGGATTCGGCGCCAGGACCACACTGGCGAACTGCGGCCGCGTGCCACGACCGTCTCTGCTGGACCAGACCGGTAGCCTGCCTCCATGGGCACTGACGCTGACGCTGCAGCGCGTGCTCGGTTCCTCCGCCACGCACGAGACCTCGCCGCGGCCGAGACCCTCGACCGGGGAACGCCCGTGGAACGCGAAGCGATGCTCGCCGACGTCGACTCCAGGCGAGCAGCGATGGGGCGGCCGGCGCTGGCACCTTGGTGGTCCGACCGACAGGAAGGCAGGTTGCATGAGCGAGCGCGAGCCCTCGGCCTCCTCCTCAGAGATCGCTGAACGGCTGGCGGAGCTTGGAATCCGACATGCCCTGATCGGATGCGTTGCGGCCAGCCTCCATCGAGCCACCGAACGCATGACGACTGATGTCGATTTCCTCGCCGATGACCGCGACGACATCC
>JAYUDU010000415.1:0-3953 GCA_043739605.1 Acidimicrobiales bacterium
CTTTGAATCCATGAACGGAGGTTCGACCCCTCCCGGCCGAGCAACCCAGAGGAGCGGAGCGCGCCGCCTCGAATCCTCGGCGCTCTGGTACCGCTGTGACCCTGTGGGGAGGTCAGAGCGGCACCAGAGCACGTGCCGCTCCTGCCCGGTGCCCGAGACGCTTACGCAATGAGCAGAACATGAGACGCGAAGAAGTACGCGCGCCTGGCGATCAGTCCTGACCAACCTGCGAAGCGATCGAAGCCGTCGATCGGCCCGCGCCGGCAGATGGCATGTCGCGCCGAGCTGCGGTCAAGGTCACCACGGCGTGGGTGCCGACGCCGACGACGCTCTCAAGCTCGAGCGTGCCGCCCATGGCCTCGCTGAGACGTCGCGCAAGGACCAGGCCGAGGCCGGCGCCACCTTCGCGACCAGCGTCGGCGCCGAGCCGGTCGAAGGGAACGAACAGTCGTGCCATGAGGTCTTGGGGGATCCCGGGGCCCTGGTCGACGATGTGGATCTGCGCCCGGCCGTCGCCGGCCTCGGTGACGACGCGGATCTGAGTGTTCGAGGGCGAGAACCGGACGGCGTTCGAGACGAGATTGAGGACGACCTGGCGGAGGCGGCGGCGGTCGGCGCGGACCGAAACCGACGGCCCGGAGCACACGAGCTCGATGTCGCGCCGGGCGGCCAGGGGCTCGATCAGATCGAGCGCCGCCGCGATCTCGTCGTGGACGTCGACGTCGTCCAGTTGGATCGGCATGGCTCCGGCCTCGACCCGCGCCAGATCGAGCACATCGTCGACGATCGACAAGATGTGCCTGGCCGCGCTGGCGATCCGCTCCAGCGCGCCGCGCCGTTGATCGGGCGCCAAGTCGAGGGTCTGCAGGTTCTCGGTGAAGCTGGTGATCGCCTGCAGCGGGGTGCGGAGCTCGTGGCTCAGCGCGGTCACGAACTGCGACTTGGCGTGGTTGGCGCGCTCCGCGCTCTGACGGGCGAGGTCGGCCTCGTGTCGCGCCTCTCGCTCCTTCGAGGCTCGGTCGTGCTCGACTGCGAGAGAGGTGAGGTGCGTGAAGCGGCCGACCAGCTGGTGGTCTCGGGCGTCGGGTTCGTAGGGCGCGTCGCGGTACACGGCGAAGGATCCGACGACTTGGGATCGGGATCGGATCGGCGTCGACCAGCAGGCCCCCAGACCGTGGCGGGCCGCGAGATCGCGGAACCGTTCCCACCGCGGGTCGGTGGACACGTCCACGGCGATCACCGGTTCGCCGAGGTGGACCGCTGTTCCGCACGAGCCGGCGAGGGGCCCAGGAACCAGACCGTCGATGCTTGCTGAGTAGTCGGCCGGCAGCGTCGGCGCCGACCCGTGGCGCAGCCTCCCGGCCTCGTCGAGCAGCAGGATCGAGCACCGGCTCGCGGGCATCAGCTCCTCGAGCGCGAGGACGATGGCGTCAAGCACGTCCGGCAGTGACGCTCCCGATGCCAGCTGCTCCATGACCGCCGTCTGACGATCCAGGACGGCGGTGGCGTCGCCGCCTTCGAGCACGTTCATCCCTCCCACCGGTACCCGATGGCGCGCACCGTTCGCAGCCGTCGGGGACGACGGGCATCGTCCTCGACCTTGTGACGCAGCCGGTAGACGTGCTCGGTGACCGTCGCCTCGGTCTGCCATCCGGCATGACTCGACCACACCGCGCTCAGCAGCTCGGCCCGGGTGCAGGCGCGGTGCGGATGGTCGACGAAGTACGCGAGCAGATCGAACTCCTTGGCTGCGAGATCGACGGGTTCGCCGTCGACCCAGACGTAGCGCGACTCTCGGTCGATCTCGACGCCTGTGCCCGTGGGTTCGAAGGTGGCGGGGCAGGCGTTGTAGTCGGTGCTGCGGCGCAGCACCGATCGAACGCGAGCGGCCAGCTCGCCGGGTGAGAACGGCTTCACCAGGTAGTCGTCGGCGCCCAGGTCGAGGCCGACGATGCGATCGGTCTCACCGTCTCGGCCCGAGAGCACGATGATCGGCAGGCGGTCACGTCCGCTGCGTTCCTGGCTCGCTCGCAACCGCCGGAGGATGTCGAGGCCCCCGATGCCTGGGAGGGAAAGGTCAAGCACCACCAGCGACGGCGGCGAGGACTCGATCACCTCGAGGGCCGCGATGCCGTTGTCGACGGCGGTGACCTCGAAGCCATCGGCCTCCAGCGCCCACGTGACGCCGGTCCGAACGCCTTCGTCGTCGTCGACCACCAACACCCGTCGCTTGGCCTCCACCACCGTGAAAGGTATCGCTGTTGACGAGGAGTTGAGACGCCGTTGTCCCACCCCCGAGGGTGCGGGCTCATGATCGGTGGTGCCGCAGGTCTCCCGGGGGGAGAGCGGGACGGAACGGTCGCCGACGGCCGCTCCGCCGTGACGAACGACCAAGGAGACATCCATGAAGCTCGCCCTCTACCTTCCCAACTTCCGTGACAAGGTCACGGTCCAAGAGCTCGAGGACCTCACCAACATGGCGGAGGAGCTCGAGTTCGACTCCATCTGGACGCTCGACCGCATCGTGGTCCCGGAGGCGTCGGACCGCACCGAGCTGCAGAACTCGTTCGGCATGATGGAGGCCTTCCCGAAGTCGATGCCGGTGCCGTCCCGCGGCGAGTGGCTGCAAGGGTGGCCGCTCATCCCGTGGCTCGCCGCGAAGACGTCGAAGTGCCGGATCGGCATGAGCATCACCGACACCCCCTACCGCGCGCCGGGAGTGCTCGCCGCCGAGATCGCCACCATCGACCACCTCTCCAACGGCCGGGTGAACGTCGGCGTGGGGGCGGGCTGGATGCCAGAGGAGTTCGCCGCCGCCAGTGCCTCGCACATCTTCCCGCGGCGCCACGCCCACGTGCGCGAGACGATCGAGATCATGCAGGGCATCTGGACCAACGACCTGTTCGAGTACCACGGCGAGTTCGCCGACTTCGACCGCTGCGGCTTTGGTGCGAAGCCGCTGCAGGACCCCCACCCGCCCATCTTCTTCAGCGGCCTCAAGGACCCGAAGCGGTCGGCCAACCGCATCGCCAAGTACAACCTGGCGGGCTGGATCGGCATCCAGGACACGCCAGAGGAGCTCAGCGAGTGGCGAGGTCCGATCCAGCGAGAGCTTGAGGAGCTCGACAAGCCCGACGCCCTCGACTCGTTGGAGCTGTGCAGCATGTACTGGTTCGCGATCACCGACGAGAAGTCCGACCAGACACCGGCCGGCAAGGCCAGCAACATCCTCATCGGCACCGTGCCCCAGGTCACCGACAACCTCAAGCGCCTCAAGGAGGCCGGGCTGACCATGCCGCTCATCTGGCCTCCGTTCAAGGACGTGCCGGTGTCCAAGACGCTCGACGACCTCAAGCGACTGAACGAGGAGATCCTCCCCGAGGTCAACGCTGCGTGACCGGGCAGCCCTTGCGCCAGACCTCAGCTGGCAGCCCAGCCGGTGACGGCGACCACACGCAGCACCAGCACCGTGGTGAACGGCTGGTCCTCGTACTGCGCGAAGGCGTCGGCCAAGCGGGCGGCCAGTGCGGCCGCTCGCCCGGCTTCTGCTCCGGCCGCTTGTCCGGCCGGGTCGTCGGCCTGCCAGCGCAGCTCCGCCCGGACCCACCACAGCTGCGACCAGTCGTGTCGATCCCAGTGCTCGATGAGGAGCGTTGCCCTCGGGTCGGCCTCAAGGTTGCGCGCTCGTTGCAATCGCGACGACGCCTTGGGCTTGACCACGTCGACGGGCACACCCACGTAGCCCTCGTCGTCGACGACGTAGACGACCGGGACCGCGTCGACGCCTCGTTCGCCGTGGACCGTGCACAGCACCCCGTGGTCGTGCGCAACCAGGCGCCGGCGGGCCTCGTCCGCGCCGAGCCTCACCCCTGCGATCGTAGGGCCACGAGGTGAACCTCGCCGTCTGGGTGCAACGACATGGCCGGCGCCGGCCCGACGATCCGGCGGTGGCC
>JAYUDU010000416.1:0-3947 GCA_043739605.1 Acidimicrobiales bacterium
CCGATGAACATCCGGCTACCTGGCGATCATGCCGTGGGGGTCGATGACGAACTTCTTGGCCGCACCATGATCGAAGTCGCGGTAGCCCTGCGGTGCCTCCTCGAGGCTGATGACCGTGACGTTGACGGCCTTGGCAATTGCGATCTTGTCCCACAAGATCGCCTGCATGAGCTCGCGGTTGTAGGCCATGACCGGGCACTGGCCGGTGGCGAGCGTGTGAGACTTAGCCCAGCCGAGGCCGATGCGGATGCCGAGCATGCCCACCTTGGCGGCCTCGTCGATGCCGCCAGGATCACCGGTCACGTACAGGCCGGGGATGCCGAGGCCGCCGCCGGCACGGGTGATCTCCATCAGCGAGTTGAGGACCGCTGCGGGAACCTCGTGGTCGGCATCTGTGCCGTGGCCGCGCGCTTCGAACCCGACGCAGTCGACGGCGCAGTCGACCTCCGGCACGCCGATAATGTGGTCGATCTGGTCGGCGACGGATCCCTTGGAGACGTCGATCGTCTCGCATCCGAAGCTGGCGGCCTGCGCAAGTCGCTCGGGGATGAGGTCGCCGACGATGACGCACGCCGCGCCGAGCAGGTGTGCGGAGGCTGCTGCGGCGAGGCCGACAGGGCCACCGCCAGCGATGTAGACGATGGAACCTGGGCGCACCCCGGCGGTGACGGCGCCGTGGTAGCCGGTCGGCAAGATGTCGGACAGACAGGTCAGATCCCGGATCTTGGCGAGGGCCTGATCGCGGTCTGGGAAGCGCAGGAGATTGAAGTCCGCGTACGGAACCATCACGTACCGGGCTTGACCACCGACCCAGCCACCCATGTCGACATAGCCGTACGCCGCGCCGGGTCGGGCAGGGTTGACGTTGAGACAGATGCCCGTCTTGCGTTCCTTGCAGTTGCGGCAGCGGCCGCAGGCAATGTTGAAGGGCACAGAACAGACGTCACCGACCTTGACGAACTCAACATCGCTGCCCGCCTCGATCACCTCCCCGGTGATCTCATGGCCGAGGATGATGCCCGCTTGTGCGGTCGTTCGCCCCCGCACCATGTGCTGGTCGCTGCCGCAGATGTTGGTGGAGACGATCTTGAGGATGACGCCGTGATTGCACTTGCGATTGCCCAGAGCCAGCTCTGGGAAGTCGATGTCGCGCACCTCGACCTCACCGGGCTTGATGTAGGCGACGCCGCAGTTCTGATCTGACACGAAGGATCCCCCGATGTGTTGGTGAGTGGTAGTGGGTGGTGATGAGCGTTGATGATGGATGGCTCACTGGCGATCTGACTCTCTCAAACCTGTCTTGTCAACTACTAGCAACCAGTGCCAGCGACCCAAAAGGGGCCTTAGCCCCGGGTAGCGGGGTTGAAGAGTGCCTCGACCACCGGAAAACGGTCGGTGCGCAGCCGATAGGTCACGACGTGCACCACAGAGCCGTCGATGCCGCGGTTGATGCGTTCCATCGCCAGCACCGGTGCTCCCTTGCGGAGGCCCAGAAGCTTGGCGAGCTTCGAGGTGGCGGCGACGGCCCTGGTAGCCACCTCGCACGAGCCGATGGCGTGGCCATAGCCGGCTCCGAGGACGCCGGCGGCGGAGCCGCTCCGCGCGAACTGGTCTTGGGCATCTGGGCTGAGGGCAAGGTAGAACGCGTCCACCTCAACGCACAGAGGTTCAACTCCGGCGCCGACGTCGATGCGCCGAAGCCTGGCGACGGTCCACCAGGGTCCCTCCTCCTCCAGGCTCAGCACCTCGAGATCAACCCGGTGCGTCGTCTCGGCGTGGAGCACTTCGTCGCGGACCGCGAATCCTCTCGCGTGGAGCGCGCGGGTCAGCCCGTCAAAGTCCATGAGGCTGATGCTCTGCCTCGGTCGCGTCACGAAGCTGCCGGAGCCGCGTCTGGTCGTGATCCAGCCTTCCTGGCGGAGCAGGCTGAGCGCCTGGCGAACGGTGGGCCGTCCGACGCCTAGCTGCGCGACGAACTCCGGCTCCGACGCGAGGCGAGACCCAACGGGCAGCCGGTCTGCCTCGATGTCCGCAACGAGGCGATCGCGGATCTGCACGTAGAGCGGAATGTACGCATTGCGCTGCAGGGCCGGGAATGACGGGTACTTTGGCGCGGTCGCGCCCTTGGTCATGGTGGCGATGCCGTTGACATGTTCTTGCATGCTGACATCGTTGGTAGGACCGCTCAACTCATGCCCTGATCGTTCGGCCGCCAGCGGCGGCGACGAGGCGGCCGATCTGCGACGGCTCGAAGCCCCCGAGCACGCGGGCGATCGGCGCGACTGGGCTGGATCTGGGTGCGTAGAAGTCGCCCTGGCTGAGTGCCTCAGATGCGGAGTCGAACACCTTTTCGGTTGGACCCTTCTGGCGCATGGCGATGCCGAGCATGGCGTGGCCACGGCTGAGCAGCGCGTCGATTCCATCGATGTCGGCCGCCTCAAGCCACCGCATGCCGTTGTGCAGGTGCAGCGACTCGTCGGTCGACACCCAGTCGCAGACGAATGCGCTGTCGTGGCTGCCGACGTCACGAAAGGCGCGGGCCCTGTCGTGCAGCGTTTCCACGACGTTGCCTTCGACGACGGCGTTGAACACCAAGGTCCGCTCCGTCACGGGCAAGAAGGCGACGGCGTCGTAGAAGGTCCACGTGGGGAACGGGTAGGCGTCAGGTCCGGAGCCAAGCTGGGCAAGGCGGCGCAGCAGCAGCCCGATGTGGCGGACCTCATCTGCACATTGGATGGCGAAGTCTCGGTAGAACTCCCACGGCCTATCGTGGACCTCATGCAGGAGCGATCCCACGATCGCTAGTGAGGAGATCTCCGGCATGATGCCGTAGTGGTTCGCGAGGATCTCGGCGTCGTGCGTGCCGAACTCGTCGAACGGCGGGCAATACGACACCGTGTCGCCCGGACCAGCGATGATGTATTCGCTGCCGAGCTGGATGAGCGCGGGCGCTTCCCGAGTCAGCGGCCAGAAGCCGGTCCCGTTGGCGGCCTCGTCGTCGCTGCGGTCGGCGGGGACGTCATCGCCGATGGCGAGCATGCCGCCGGCATCGGCGAGTGCTGTTGTGACGGTCGCGAGCCAGGCATCGTCAACGGCGCGGTCGGCGAGGAACGCCAGGGCCCAATCGTTTCGCTCAACGTGGTCGGCCAGCAGGTGCCGGGTGACGAGGCGGACGGTGAGCTCGTCACCCAATGGGTCGCAGCCTGCGACGAGGCCTTGGTACGCCGCGAGCAACTGCGGGCCGATGACGAGGTGAACGGCTGCGACGAGGTCCGCGGTCGAGGGCGCCTCGTCGATCATCTCGATGAGCCGTCGCCACCCCACACTCGGGATGTGCATCATCTGATCGGTCGTGCGCAACCGATGAAGACGGGCCCTGATTGCCTCGCCGTGCTCCGCCCGGAAGCCGATGTCCCGCGCGAACGCGAGACGCTCCTCGTTCTCGGTCACCCTCGGTGTCCATCCCCAAGAACGCGCATGACGTCGGCCTCGGCCCGGAAGCAGCGGACCAGCTGGGACGTCACCAATGACGACGCAGCCACAGCAGAGCTGCTGTGCGCGTCGCTGCGTCGTCGGCTCCGCCAGGCCCAACCGGCGCAGGTTCGCGCCGTCGCGGCGTTGTCACGTGCCTCGCTGCTCCGGCCGTTCACCGCCGAGGTGCCGTCCGTGGCGATGCCAACAGCCGTCGAGGTCTTCGGGTTCGGCGGACCAGGGACTTCATGGAGCGCCGGCGGCGTCGACGCCGCGACGGCCACAGCCCTGACCGTGCAAGGCAGCATCGCGGCACGGGAGCCGATCGACGTCTGCGGCACGTTGGTCGGGACCCTCCGCGTCACGACGACCGAGCAACAGGTCAACGCCGCGACCGGCGAGCAGTCCGGCAGCCGCACCGGCATGCCCACCGGCTACATCGCCATCGCACTCACCGTCGGGCTCTTGTTCCTGCC
>JAYUDU010000417.1:0-9862 GCA_043739605.1 Acidimicrobiales bacterium
CAGGTCAACGCCGCGACCGGCGAGCAGTCCGGCAGCCGCACCGGCATGCCCACCGGCTACATCGCCATCGCACTCACCGTCGGGCTCTTGTTCCTGCCCCGCGCGCTGCGACCACCACCAGAACAGACCAGCGACTCTGCGGCCCTCAGCCCGGACGCCCCACCCGACGAGCAGGCAGAGCAGGTCATCCAATCCCAGCGCCAGGCGAGCGGGGGCGGCGCCGACTCGACCGCGTGGCAACCGGAGTGGGTTCAGTTCAACGCCAACGGGCTCGACTTCAACAACGTCCCGAGGCTGCTTCCGCCCGCGCAGGCGGCTCATCTGTTTGGCCTCTCCGCCTGGGAGCTTCCGCAGGTGCCAGCGGAGACCGAGTGCTACCAGGCATACCGGACGGTCGACCCGGCGAACGAGCCGGATGCGGGAACGTGCAAGCTCCACTGGCATCTCTTGGTGATGATCATGAACGGCATCCAAGAGGCCGGCCCCCACCTCGACCAGGCATCCTTCGACAAGGGGCTGTTGAAGCTCGGACGCTCGTATCCGCCCGAGCCGTGGGCCATCGGCGGTGGGTACGGGGTGGATGACTACAGCTACATGGACACCATGGCGGAGATCTGGTGGTCGGGAACATCGACGGCGCCCGACCCCGAGGCGCTTGGCTCCTATCGGTGGACGACCAAGGGACGCCGCTACAAGCGTGGCGAGATCCCGACGACCGACAACGAGCTGTTCTCCCGTGGTGTCACCTATCCGGGAGGTCCAGAGGCGTGATCTGGGCGGCAACCGCGTCGAGGTAGGTGCGGTACATGGCGACGAGCGACAGGTGTCGGTTCATGAGCCACAGCACCGCAGCGCCTTCGAGGAAGGCGGCGATCTCGACGGTCTTGGCCTCCAGGTCGACGCCTTCCGCCACCTCGCCCAGCGAGCGCGCCGACATGAGTGTGTCTCCGATCCATCGCTGCAGCCATTGGGTGCGGCGCTGAAAATAGTCGTATGCGAGATCGCTGGGCTCAAGGTTCTCGATCTGCAACACGGTGTGCAGCGCGGCCAGACCGGGTTCTGCTTCTGACATCTCGGCGAACCGGACGAGTTGCTTGAGGCTCTCAAGCCGCTGGCCTGGCTGCCACAGGTCCGCACCGAGGGCACGGGCCCGCTCGTCGCGATACTCGATGACGGCGAGCAGGAGCGCTTCCTTCGAGCCGAAGTGGTACAAGATCCCGGCAGCCGTCATCTCGACCCGCTCTGCGACCTCGGCCAAACCACCGCCTCGGAATCCCTTGCGCGCGAACACCTCAGTGGCCGCCTGGAGGATTGCCCTTCGACTGTCAGCGCCACGGCGCGCCTGTCCCTTGAGGTCGTCCACCGTCAAGATCCTACGGTCGGGCGAGATCGACGCCGATACAGTAGGCTGAACTGAGATTCAGGACACCACCGGACTCAGGGAGTGACATGACCCCCAACGCAACGATGCTGACCCAAGAGCAGTTCAGCTCGTGGCAGACGAACGGCTACTTCAGGGTGAGCTCGTTCGCCACCGCGGAGGTCTGCGATGCGATGCGGGCGCGGGTGATCGAGCTGTCGCGCCTGGCCGCGGCCGGCCACGACATCTCGCCAACGTTCGTCATGCCGGAAGCGAACCTGCGAGGTCGGGAGGCCGCGCCAGAGGCGCTCCTCTCAAAGATGTTCAAGCTTCATCGGGACACCGTGTTCCACGAGTTCGCGATCGACCGCCGAGTGACCGACCTGCTCGTCGACATCATCGGCGATGACCTCGACTGCTTCCTCTCGCAGTTCATCTTCAAGAACCCCGGAGCGTGGGGCCAGCCATGGCACCAGGACAGCTACTACTTCCCGTTTGAGCCGGCTCGACCGATCGCCGGCGTCTGGCTGGCAGTCACCGAAGCGACGCTCGAGAACGGCTGCCTGCACGTCGTGCCCGGCTCCCACCACGAGCCGATCCACGAGCACATCCCCGATCGTCGACCGAACGCCAACCTCGGGTACGTCGAGATCGTCGACCACGACATGTCGACCGAGGTTGCCGTGCTGATGCAGCCCGGTGACCTCCTCGTCTTCGACAGCCACCTCATGCACCGCTCCACCGACAACGTGTCTGACGGGATCCGGGCGGCGATGGTGTACCACTACTGCACGGCAGGCACGATCGACCTGAAGGGCTCTGTCACGACCGACTTCCAGGTCGCCCGGAGACGCTGAGGAGTCGGGCCGTCCTCACCAACTGAGCCGGCCGGAGCCTTCGACGACGCCGTACGGGGTGACGGCGCGCACGGAACCGATCGTGTCGAGGTGGCCATGGCCGTCGCCGTGGAGCGACAGCACCTCGCTCGAAAACGAGCCGTCTCGTCCGCCGACGGCGAGCGACCCGTCGGCGTTCGGTTCGACCCCGAGCAGGCGGAGGTACGTCAGGATGACCTGGGCGTGCGCGTGGAGGTTGTTCACTGGGAACGACTGCATGCCGATGCCACGGTCGGGCCACGCCCACGTGCTTCCTGGTCGCGGAGATTCCGGCGTGTTGTAGGCATCCGGTCCCGAGATCGTCCCCTCCCAGATCGACGGGTATGCCGCGGTGTGGGCATCGAGCGTCATGCGTCTGAGCTCGTCCCACGCGAGGTCCGGATTGATGCTCGCGGCCGCCCATGCCAGCGTCATGTTGATCGAGAACCACACCCCGCCCGCGCTCCCCTCGCCTGCGACGCGGCCCTCGGGAACGCGAATCGGCGCGGGCCCTCGAACCCGAGCGCCGAGCGGCGAGTCCAGCCGCACGACGGCGTCGATCGTCGCGAGCAGCTCGCGTGCACGAGCCGGGTCTGCAGCCCCGCACAAGATCGCCCATGGTTGCACCTCAAGCCACAGCTCATCGTCTCCAACGACAGCTCCTGGCCCATACGCCCTGCGATACCAGCGACCGTTCCACTCGCCCGCGACGAGCGTCCGCCACCGCGCCGCACGCTCGTCGGCCTCGTTTGCGACGGCGCCGTGATCGGTGCCGCCGAGGCGGCGCAACAGTCCCGCGAAGCGAGGGAGCACCCACGCCGCCATCGCAGAGTTCAGCACCGATTCCCCGTGCGCTTGCATGGTGGCCCTGTCGATTCCGGCAAGCGTCAGCGCTGAATCGTTCCAGTCGGCATTGCGCATGCGGATGTGGCCGTGCTCGCCGACACCGACCACGTCGATCAGATGTCGGAGCTGGCCGACGAGGTGGTCGATGAGCGGCGCGGGTGGCGCGTCGTGCACGGGATGGAACGGGGTGAGGGCGCCGAACGCCGCGAGGTCGCCGGTGGCGGCCCCGTACTCTGCTGCCAACCACAGCGACCACAGCGCTTGGTCCGACGGTTCGAAGCCGAACGTCACCGGCATCTTGGCGCGATCGAGCGCATAGGGCAGCTCGCCGCTCGGGCCCGCCCACGCGCACGTGTTGCGCAGCACGGACAGGGCCAGGTCTGGCTCGGTGTAGACGAGCGGGAGAGCGTGCTGCAGCGGATCCCGTGCCGCTCCGTTGAACCCGAGATCAAAGGAGTACGCCGATCCCTGATCGAGCGTGTGGCCTCCGAGCTTGGCATCGAGGCACGCCCCGCCGCTGAGCAGCGCCGCATGCCACGGCACCTCCCGAGCGAGCGCCGCCACCCTCGCACACGAAGCCGACGGGAGCCGCCGCTTGAGCGCGGTGAGGGACGCAGACCACAGCGCCTCCGGGTCACTCGGCTCCGGCATCTCATGAGGGAGACCGAGGGTCAGCCACCACACCACCGGCTCGTCCTGCGCCAGGTCGACGCGCTGAACGAGGCGCACGCTGGTGTGAGTTCGGTCGGCGGCCTCGTCCACCTCGACGCGATCGGGCTCCGCCGCAGAGCACAGGCGGACCGAGAACGGCTCGCCGCCCTCAGTCGGGACGCCTCCACAAAGCGTCGCGCCGCAGGAGTCGATCGTCACCTCGCCCCCGACGGCAAGGTGCCACTCCTCTGCCACCTCGATCGTACGGGCCACGTCCGATGACAGGCACACCCTGACCACCAGCCACGGCCACTCGCCATCCGGACAGAGCACCGCTCGCTCGACCCGCACGCCGTCGTGGTGGCCCACGAGGCTCGCCCACGTCGGCCCCCACGTCCGCACGGGAGCGTTCGATGGAGACCAGTCGGCAGGCCAGCGCGGTCGATCGGTCCCCCACGAGTCCGACTGTCGTCCGCCGATGACGCGCACGATGGTTGCGCCAGAACCGGGATCGGACGGGGTGAGCCACCGAAAGCCGTGCGCGGTGTCCAGGATCGCCGTGGTGCCGAGGTTGTCGACCACGATCTGCAAGCGCCTGTTGCCGACCGCGCACCAGTGACGGTTCGTTTGGGGTGCCACGATCGGGTCCCACCCGCACACGGGGTCGTCCGGGTGGACGCCTTCCCGGAAGACTGGAAGACCATCTTCAACGGCCCACTCGCCGTAGGCGCTCTCCGCTCGCCGTGCCATCCTGAATGATCATTCAGGATAGGGAGGCAGAAGTCAAGGGCGGAGTGTGTGGTCCGTTCGGGTCATTTGAGTCCATGGTCATTGAGATCAAGCGGAATGACCGTTACGGTGCCGTTTGTGGCTGGCGAACATGGCACTGACCTGCCCGACGAGCGACCCCCCGACGATGCCCCTGGCGCCTCAGAACGGTTCCGGACGGTGTTCGAGGCGGCGCCGTTCGGGATAGAGGTCACCGCGCGCGGCGCCGTCATCGACGTGAACCCAGCGCTGTGCGAGATCGCGGGTCGTCCCCGGGAGGAGCTCCTGGGTCGTGGGGTCGGCCCATACGTCCTCGCCGAGGACGCCGAACGCATCTTCGCGGAGATCACCGCCAGTCGCGCCTTGGGTGAGACGGTGCAGCGCATCGATAGTCGACTCGTTCGGCCCGACGGAACCATCCGGCAGTTGCGGGCCACTGTGGTCCAGATCGGCGACTCCGGCGCGCTTTCGCGGGTAGCCCACGTCGAAGACGTCACCGATGCCCACAACGAACGACGCGCGCTCGCTACCGCCGAAGCCCATCTACGCAGCGCCTTCGAGGGGGCCGTCATCGGCCTGTGCACGACCACTGCCGACGGCGTCATCGAGCAGGCCAACGGCGCGCTCCACCAACTCCTCGGAGCTCCGCCAGCAAGCCTGGTCGGCCAGGCGGTCGCTGGTCTCATGAGCGCAGTCGCACCGCCGCTCGCACGTGACCTCGGATCGACAAACGGCCCATCGAGTCTTGAGACCGGCCTCCGCGGGGGCGACGGCGCGACGGTATGGGTGCGGTGGGTGCAGTCGCCCGTCGAACCCGACCCGAACGACCCGACCATGACGGCGCGGGTCTTCAGCCAGATCGTCGACATCACAGCTGGCCGCGAAGCCCAAGTCGCGCTCGAGGCCAGCCACGATCGGTTCGAGGCGCTCCTTGCGCACAGCGCAGACATGGTCGTCGTCATCGAGGCGACCGGTGCGGTCACCTATGTCAGCCCCGCCGGTCAACGCCTGCTCGGCCATCAGCCCGGTTCGGCCCTTGGGCGTTCCTTCCTGACGCTCGTACACCCAGACGACATCAACATCCTGACGGCCGCGTTCGCACGCATGCTCGAAGGCGACCTCACCCCCGTCACGAGGGAGGCGCGCATCTCAGACGTCAGCGGGGCGTGGCGGACCTTCGAGATCGTCGCCACCAACCTGCTCGACAACCCATCCGTCGCCGGCATCGTCGCGAACATCCGCGATATCTCCGAGCGAGCCCAGACGGTCGCCGCCCTCGCATGGCGCGCGTCGCATGACCCGCTCACGGCGCTCGCCAACCGCAGCCTCCTGCTCGAACGACTGGCCGAGGCGCTCCAGCATTCCAATGGGCTGCGTCAGCCCGTCGGCGTCCTGTTCGTCGACCTCGACGGCTTCAAGAGCGTCAACGACACCCTCGGACACCAGGCGGGCGACCACGTCCTTGCCGTCATCGCCGGTCGCATGGCAGACACCGTTCGCGACGGCGACCTCGTCGCCCGCCTCGGAGGAGACGAGTTCATCGTCCTCGCAGAGCAGCTCGTCAACAACGCCGAGGGTGAGGCGATCGCAGCACGCCTGGTGTCTGCCATACGCCAGCCGATCGAACTACCGACCGGAACGATCAGCGTGTCAGCATCCATTGGCGTCGCCTTCGACACAGACGACCACACCCCAGATGTTCTCCTCAGGCACGCTGACCTCGCGCTCTACACCGCCAAGCAGCAGGGCAAGGACCGGTACATCGTCCACGCCGACACCGCCTGACGCTGGTCGACGTCAGGCGACCACGTGGAAGCCGCCGACCTTGCCGTCCGCGGATACTGCGACCTCCAGGGTGCGCGGGTTCGTGGCGAACTGGGTGACGAGGTGAACGACGACGATGCCGGTCGTGGTCGTCGACGACGTCGCCGTGATGCGCTGGAATGCGCCATTGGCGCTCTCGAGCTGACCCCACACGGTCGCGAGCATCGGCGATGACAGGCCGGTCTTCATCGTCGCATCGAACGCAGACGTCGCCGCTGCAAAGTCGTGGCGACCGAGGGCTTCGACCATCGCCGTAGCCGTCGCGCGAGCGGGGCCGTCCTGTGCCGCGGTCGTCGACGTCGCAGACTTCGCCCCACTTGCGCACCCGCCGACCGCGATCGGCGCCATCACCGCGACGAGCAATACGCAGATCCTTACTCGGCTGGTCGTGTTCATGGGCCCATCATGTCGCCCCGGGCCGCGTCGTGCTGATGCGTCGCGGGGCGCGGCCGACGTGCGCGCCGGAGATGGGCAACGTTGTAGCGACTTCTTGTCGCTACAACGTTGCCACCACCCGGTGGGCGGCGTGTTCGGTGTGCGAGTCGCGCCGAATGGCGTCGGCGTGCTGGCGCGGCCGTGGACCGCACTGCATGCCACGATGACCATTCTCTTCCTCTCGGCGACCCTGTTCGTGATGCACACCTTGCGTGGTCCACGACTGCGGGACGAGGCCGACGACACCGTTCGGGGCGGCTCAGATCCCGGCGGCACCGTGGGCCACCTAGCAAGACGATGAACCGCTGCCCCCGTCGGTGAACAGCCGCTGATGTGGCCCGTAGCCGGTGACGGGGATCCCGTGAGCGAAGTCCGGGCGCAGGTGCAGCCCGAGCCATCGGGCTGTCGCAGCGTGTGGCTAGCCCGGGTGCAGGGACAGACCGGTTCGACGGGGCGACGCCCTCCCCCCGGTGCACCTGATGCTCGGTCGCTTCCTCGGCCGGATGCATCTGCGCTCCCAAGCAGGTTTCGGCAAACTCAACACGGCACTGCGGCCAGCACAGGACTACTGCAGAGCTGCAGTCGCGAGCGCGCGCTCGACCGTCGACTCGGCCTGGTCGCGAGACCGCGATCGCCTGGTGTCGCTGATGGCCGGATTCGACCCTGCGTGCGTGGCGACGACATGCGCGACCGTGATGCCCGACATCTCGGGGAACCAGTTCCTGTTCGATGACTTCGGCATCGCCGCGGTCGTTGACATCGACTCCCATGTCGCGGGGCCCGTCGAGCTCGAGCTCACCGTTGCCGAGTGGTGCCTCGTCGATCACGCGGCGTTCGCCGACGGCTACCAGGAAGTGCGGCCGCTGCCGAAGTTCAGTGACTTCCGGGCGTTCCACCGGGCGACGATGTTGATCAACAAGGAAGCGCTCGGCGGTGACCTCGACCGGCTCCTGACCGAGAACGCGTACTTCGACTGATCACATCGCCTCAGCGACAGACCGCGCAGGGTGCCGTAGGAAGCGCTCCGCGAGTGCGCGAGCCTCATCAACGACGCGTCACCAGTTGGCGCCACGGGTCGCCGGCACGGCTCCGGCCAGCAGGGTCGTTAGCCCGTTCGACGCAACAGATCAGGTTCCGTAGGCTCGCCCCGTGATGTTGCTCGTCGCTGTGGCCCAGCCGTAGATGTCGGAAGAGATGCGCGCCGCGCAACTGCTGGAGGACCTGGTCGACGCGGTTCGGGAAGGTCGACGGCCGGTTTGCGTCGCTCCCGACGCCGATGTCGCGTCAATCGAGGCGCTGATCGTGCCCCTCGCCGAAGCCGGCACAACCACCATCGACTGGCTGTCGACCAACGAGGGGCGCGTCGACGCCGCCATCAGCGGCGGCGGCCACGAGTGGCGACTCGTGCTCGTCCTCGACGACTCGCGCGTGCACCTGAAGGAGTTGTCGGTGCACAAGCGACCGGAAGTCTTCGCTGGCGTCGAAGGCGGCCGGGCAATCGTGGTGAACGGGCCATCGGGCGCCGGCAAGTCGTCCCTGATGGAGGCGGTCCTCCGCGTTGCGCTGACGCCGTGGGTGATGTTCGACGAGCCCGAACTCGGTCAGGTCGAGCCCGTCTACCGGATCTGGCGCGACGCAGCACCCACGCTCGGACCGGGCTACTTTCACGCCATCGGCGCCCTTGCTGCCGCAGGCAACCAGGTCACGGTCTCCTCGGGCGGCTTCTCATTCGCATCGGTGAGCGCCGCGTTCGGGGCCGTGCCGACGGTGTACGTCGGCCTCGACTGCCCACTCGCCGTGCTCCTCGAACGCGAGCGCGGCCGCGAGGGCCGCTGGGCCGGCCTTGCCGAAAGCTCGCTCGGCGTTCACGAGGGCTGGACGTACGACCTGCGCTTCGACAGCGCAGCGATCAGGTCCTGCGAGATGGCGCACGCGACGCTGGAGGCCGTCGCCGCACGGAGCGGCTGACTGTCCGCCCAACCGCGCTCGGCGCATCCAAGAGCGCGGCATGGTCGCCGAGACCAGCAGGCTCGCTGTGCGCCCGAAGCGGGCCGCCGCACGCGTGGCGATGGACCGGTAGCCCTCGATGGTCTTGCGCTCCCGACCCAACGACTCGAGGTGCTCGATGACGGCATCGAAGGTCATGGCGACGGTGCGGCGCACGCCTGTTCCCTTACGCTTGCTGGTGCCCACGGCAGGAATCGAACCTGCGACGCACGGTTTAGGAATCAGGCCGGGGCCGTTCGGCCCGTCTCGCCAGGTGCTGCCCTGTCCCGAGAAACCCTTTGGTAGCAAGGGGTTCTCGTCCACCCTGTCGCGACCCGTCCGCCCCGGTCCAAGCTGTCCAGGCCCAACTAGTGGGACAAATAGTGGGACACATCCGCCTCGTCGCGCGCCGCAGTCCCTCCTTCTCGAAGCGCTGGATGAGGTGGAGCGGTTGGAGGACGTCGCCTCGCAGCTGCCGCCGGTGCCCCCGCTCCAGGTTGGTCGCTCGATCAGGTTCGCCTGCTCGACGGCGGCGCGGTGGTTCGGGAGTATCTCGCTCACGGCGAGGCCGGCCTCGCCTTCGATCACCTCATGTACATGATCATCGAGCCACCCTCGACAATCAGCCGTGACGCCTTCGCTCGGCTCGGTCGCCTCATGGAGGCCCTCGGCTTCTCTGCGGCTTCCCTGGAGAGCATCATCGTCGAACCCTGACGACCGGCGCCTCGAGAAGCGTCCTCAAGCTTTCCGGTCGGGCTGATCGCGAAGGTCGCTGGGCTCATGGCCCAGCAGGTGGATCACCCGTATAACCGGCGATCTGGGGCACACTGCCGCCTCCGAGAATCCCGAGCGCACTGCCCCGGGCTGATGCATCCTGAGTAGATGGCTCAGGGACCGACAGCTCAGCTTCAGGAGGACGCGATCCTCTGGGCGGTCGGCGAAGTCACCACAGACGAGTTGGTCCGTACGGCCTGCGACGCCCTCATCGCTGGCCTCGACACACAGGCGCTACGCGAGCTCGCAGGGTCCAACGGTGCCACCTCCCACTTCGACATTGACGACCTGCTCCGCTCCCTCGCCGAAGACATCGGCCTTGAGTTCTGGTCCCATGGGAGCG
>JAYUDU010000418.1:0-3925 GCA_043739605.1 Acidimicrobiales bacterium
GACGCCACCGCCACCGGGGTCACGGTCACGTTCACGCCGACCGACTCGACGTCGCGCACCGCCGTATCGACCAGAGCCTCGCCCGACGGCACAGCCTGGTACGCGACGACGCAGGGGTCAGACCTGCTCAGAGACAACCCCCCGGCTTCGCTCGGTGCCGGCCGTTCTGGGCGCACCTTTGCCATCACCGTGGTCGCGCAGAACGCGTCGGGGGGGACGACCACACGATCATCCGGCCAAGTCGTCGTGCTGAGCGCCTGCGGCTGAACAGCCCCCCGTCTGATGGTCTACGACCGCATGCAATGTCTTCTCTTGCATCTCAGTTGAGTGCACTGTAGGTTCATCACAGCGCTTCCCCGCTGCGAACGCCTTCCGGAGGTCTCTGTGCCCCTCGCCACATCACATCGCCCCGCGCCGTCACATCGCCCCGCACTCCTGCACGAGCCGGAGTCTCGGCGCCGTCCTGGGCCAGCCGAGGCCGAACCGCCGCCGTCGTTCGATGACGGATCCATGGGCATCGTGCCCTGGCTCGACGACGCCCCGGACCCGGGCTTCGACCCTCGTTCGGCGTACGCAGAGCGATTCTGGACGCCGGTGCTCGGTCCATCGACCCTCCTGCTGCACCGCCACATCATCGACCTCATGACCGTCGATCCCGACGGCTTCCTCCTCGACCTCCGCGACGCCGCGGCGCGCCTCGGGCTGGGCGACCGGACGACGCGCAACGGCCCGTTCGGTCGGTCGCTCGTCAGGCTCGTCCGCTTCCGCCAAGCCCAGGTCCGCAAGACCGGCGTGCTGGCCGTTCGCACCACACTGCCTCCGGTGTCGCCACGGGTGCTGGCGCGGCTTCCCCGCTCGATCCAGATCGAACATGCGGTGACCGCGGTCCGCGCCGGTCTCGTGTGCGAAGGTGCTCGGTGGGTGCGGACGATGGACGCCCCGGTGACCGACTCGCTCAACCAGGGGCGGTGAAGGTCGCCAACATGGTCAACAGCGTGCGCACCATCACACCGGTGCCGCCCTTGGAGATGTCGGCATCGTCGGCCTCGACGAAGGCTGGCCCCGCGATGTCGAGGTGCACCCATGGGCCTTCGCCCGCGAACTCCTTGAGGAAGAGACCGGCAGTGATGGCGCCGCCGTGGGGGCCACCGATGTTCTTCATGTCGGCAATAGGAGAATCGATCATCTTGCGATAGCGGGCCGGCAGTGGAAGCTGCCAGACATGCTCGCCGGCGATCTCGGCGGCCTTCTCGATCTGATCGATCAACTCGACGCTGGTGCCCATCATTCCAACGATGTCGGGGCCGAGGGCCACCATGCATGCTCCGGTGAGCGTGGCGAGGTCAACGATCGCCGCCGGGGAGCGCTCTGCGGCCAGGGACAGGCCATCGGCCAGCACCAGCCGCCCCTCCGCGTCGGTGTTGAGGACCTCTGCGGTCTTGCCGTTGCGGAACCTCAGGACATCACCCGGCTTGATGGCCTTCGGGCCGGGGAGGTTCTCGGTGGCGCACACGTATCCGACGACGCGGACGGGCACTGCGGTGGCGGCCAGAGCGGAGAAGGTGCCAAGCACTGCGGCGGCGCCGCCCATATCGCACTTCATCGTCATCATGCCGGGGCCGGTCTTCAGCGAGAGGCCTCCGGAGTCGAACGTGATGCCCTTGCCGACGAGGCAGACCGTCGGCGTCGTGTCGTCTGCGCCGTCGGGCTCGTAGGACATGGTGACGAGGCGCGGCGGTTCGTCAGACCCGAGGCTGACGCCGAGGAGGCCGCCGCAACGCTCTGCGGCGATCCGTTCCTCGTCCCACACTTCGACGGTGATGCGATTGGATGCCGCCGCGGCGAGGTCCACGGCGACGCCGGCGAGGCGGGATGGGGTGGCGGTGCCCGGCGGCTCGTTCACCAGATCTCGGGCGAGGGCCTGCGCCGTTGCGACGACGACACCGGTGCGCACCGCAGCGGCGGGCCCAACGATGCGAAGTGTCGCCAATGGCTTGGCGGTCGACGTCGATTTGAACGCGGTAAACGTGTACGAGCCGAGCAGGGCGCCCTCGGTGACGGCTTGTGTCGCCGCCGCTTGCGCGTGCCGGGGGGCGGCCAGCGCGAGCGCGACACCGACGGATGTGGCCTTCGCCGACGCCCGAACCGCGAGCGCTGCGGCGCGGCGAAGGCCGCCGGGGTGCACCTCGGCCGCGGCGCCGACACCGACGGCAAGCACAGTAGAGCCGTCGTCCGCGAGCAGGGCCAGCACCTCGCCCGCCTTGCCTTCGAAGCCGCGTGCCGCCAGGTGGAGCGCGTCGAGGGTGACGCCGACGCCGGCTGGCGTCGTGCCATCAGAGAAGACGGGCACGACAAGGAGATCGACGTCATTCGGGACGCGGCTGGATGCAGTGGTGGTGACGGTAGCGAGCGGCATCGTTGGCGCGTTCCTTGTGTCTGTGGGTGGTGAGGGGTTGGCTGCTCGGACGACCGAGCCGGTCAGCTGTCCTTAGCCAGCAGGGTGCCGGCGTCGGCTGCTTCCTCGACGCGGGCGAGCGCCCACAGCAGCGAGGAGAGGCGGTTCAGATACGGCAGCACCTGGGAGCCGGGGGCGGCGACGGTGACGACACGGCGCTCGGCGCGGCGCACGACCGTCCTCGCCAGGTCCAACCCGGCGGTCAACGATGTCTGGCCGGGGATGGTGAAGTCGGTGAGGGGCGGGAACTGCGTGGCAGCAACGTCGGTAGCTGCCTCGATGGCCACGACGTGCTCCGCAGTGATGAGAGTTGTCCCCGCCACCAGCTTGTGCCTGTTCTCGTCGGCCGTCGCCACCTCGGCCATGACGACGTACAGGTCGCGGGCCACCGCAGTGAGCTGGGCGTGCAGACCCCCATCGAGTGGCGCGGCGGCGCGGGCGACCCCGATGACCGCCTGCGCCTCGTCAAGGGCGCCAACGGCCTCGGTGCGGGGGTGATCCTTTGCCACGCGGCCACCGAAGTAGAGGCCAGTGGTGCCGTCATCGCCCTTGCCGGTGAACACGCGCACGATTGGTGCAACGTAGCGGCGGGACGTCAGCGCTCGCGCCAGATGACGGTGAGCGCGTCGCCCGGGTTGGCGAGGCCCTTCACGACGAGGCGGTTGTCGAAGCCGGGCAAGCGTTGCAGCCGCTGCAGCAGTGCGTCACTGGCCGGGCCGACGGCAGGAACGACCACTCCGGTACCGGAGCGGCCTCCCAGCAGCCAGAACTGACCGCGACCTGCGCCCTCGACAAGCCTCGCCACCGAGCGGATGGCGACTTCGACGAGGTCGTCCCAGGTGACCTGCTCGACCAGGCCTGGTCGCCGTCGGGCCGTGACCCCGTCGTCACCGATGCTCAGCTCGGGAGCGTCGTAGCAACCCGGCACCACAGTCGTCGACGGTTGCGCTCCCTGCGGCGCGACCGGCGCCGCGTCCGGCTGCGCTGCGTGGTTCGTGCTGAGGTTGGCTGACGCGCGCCGTGCCGCGTCGGCCCAACCGGCCGAGGCGCCGGGTGCACTGGGGGCAGCCCGCGTGGCGCGGCCCGGCACGGGGAGACGCGGCGGGAGCGCCTGGGCCGGCGCGACGCCGGGCGCGAGCCGGGGTCGAAAGCCGGGAGCCGCGCTGATCGGCACGCGGGGAGCGCCCGATGCTGCTGCCACATCGGCGAGGACCGGATCGGGCGCGGCAGGGGTGGTGTCCGCATCCGTGGTGGGGACATCGCCGTCGCCAAGCTGCTCGATGGCCGCGAGCGTCGGCCACGCCCCGGGGCCCGGTAGCGGTGTGCCTGCCTCTGAGGGTGCAGGCTGGGCGCTGCGACGGCCGGGCGTCGCATCCTTGCGGCGCAGCATCGTCGGACGGTCGACCCGCGGCGGTATGGGCTGGCCGGGTCGCCAGCCCGGGGGCGGACCATCGTCACGGTCGTCATCGC
>JAYUDU010000419.1:0-9845 GCA_043739605.1 Acidimicrobiales bacterium
CGACCGATCGGAGCGGCTGTTACACCTCAGGGCGGTGCTCGGCGCTATCGGCGCGCCCGGCGGAACACCGCCCTGGTTGAGCGAGCCGTTGCGCCGGGCCGATCTCTCGGCGCGCGACGGCCGGCGGGTTCGCTGATCGTCGCGAGGTCGGTACTGCCTCGAGCGCAAGGGTCGCCTCGACGGGTCGCCGGCGGGCTGGGTCGACCGTTGGCGGGCGTCGCCGCCGCTCCGCCAGTGACCGCGGCAGCCCCGCAGTGGCGACCAGTCGTCCGGCAAGCCACGGCACCGTCCAGCTGAGCGGTCGGCGCGACGAACGCCGCAACGAGAGCGCAGCGCGGAGCGGGCCGATGGTCTCGTCCCACAGGAGCGGACGCCACGCCGGCGAGGGATGGCCGAGCACGGTGCAGCGGATGGCGTTTCGGGCGATGAGGAAGGGGACGAGCATGCGACCGCGACCGGACCGGCCAAGGTCGTGGTGCACCACGGCGGCGGGCACGGTCACGGCGGACCAGCCCGCCCACGCGGCGCGCAGCGAAAGGTCCAGATCCTCGCAGTACAAGAAGAACCGTTCGTCGTAACCGCCGAGCTGCCACAGACGGTCCCGGCGCATGAGCGGCGCGGCACCAGCGGGTGCCAACACCAAGAACGGTTCGAGTGCGAGGTCGGCCGGGACAAGCCCCCTCCCCCGCTTCGACGTGACGCCCGCGGCGCTGATCGTGTCGCCCGCGCTCTCGACCCGACCATGTCCGTCCACCAGCACGCTCCCCCATGCCCAGACCTCATCACCTGCGTCGCGAACGACCGCGAGCAGTGCCTCCAGCCACCGCGGCTCTGGTCGCGCATCGGAGTTGAGGATGGCGACGAGAGGCGAGGTCGCGAGCGCGGCGCCGACGTTGGCGGCCGCGCCGAAACCGCGGTTGCGGTCGAGGCGGACCACATCGAAAGCGAGCGCGTGGTCGCCGCTGTACCGCCGCTGCCTCAGTGCCTGGCACGACCCATCGGTCGACGCGTTGTCCACCACGATGATCCGACCCGGCGGCTCGGTCTGGGCGCGCAGCGCGGCGATCGCCGCATCGATGAAGCCGGCGCCGTTCCAGTTCGGAACGACGACCGTGACGTCGGCGCCGCTCAGCACACGCGCACTTCGATGGCGGGGCACAGTGAGGTCTCGCCGGTGCTGGCCGGGTCAGGGTCGATCCCGATGCGCACCAGGGCGGGCTCGTCGAACAGAACGGTGTCGTAGTTGGGAGTCACCGCTGCGACGTGCAGCGTGTGGTCGCCTGCGGTGAGAGCGAGGCGCAGGGCCAGGCGCACCTCGCACACCTGGCCGACGCGCAGCGGGGGGATGTGCGGTGCGCCGAACGCTCCTCGCCAGGCCGCGACCTCCCCCACCCCGGCCTTGGCCAGGCGGTAGCCGAGCACGGCCCCGTCTGGCATCGCCTGCGCGGCACGTAGGCGAAGGGTCACGATGATGTTGGAGTCGGCCGGCCAGAGCGGAGTTTTCCGGCCGTGCTCGTCGGTGACGTCGACGGATTCGAGGGCCAGGGCATCGACGCGGACAACGCCGCCTGCGGCGATGCCGTCGCCGGTCTCGGCGAGCAACCGGTAATAGGCGGCGACGACGGCCTGCGGCCCGCCTTCTGCGATCGAGCATCCGTTCTCGATCAGCACGGCGCGGGTGCACAAGCTGAGGACCGCCTGCAGGTTGTGGCTCACGAACAGGACACCAGTACCGCCCGATGCGAGCAGACGGATGCGATCGAGGCACTTGATCTGGAACGGGAGATCGCCGACGGCGAGCACCTCGTCGACGAGCAGCAGCTGCGGGTCGGTGTGCACTGCGACCGCGAACCCGAGCCGCATGAACATGCCGGACGAGTACTGCTTGAGCGGCCGGTCGATGTCAGCACTCAGTCCGGCAAAGTCGACGATCTCGTCGAACCGTCGCCGGATCATCGAGCGCGAGATGCCGAGCAGGCGCCCGTTGACCTCGACGTTCTCTCGACCGGTGAGCTCCGGGTGGAAGCCCGCCCCCACCTCGATGAGCGGCCCGATCCGAGCGGCTCTGCTCACGACGCCCGATGTGGGCTTGGTGACTCCGGCTGCGAGCTTGAGCACCGTCGACTTCCCTGCGCCGTTGCGGCCGACAAGGGCGACCATCTCGCCGGCGTCAACCTCGAGATCGAGGTCGCAGACCGCCCACAGGTCGTCCGGCGCGGGACCGACGAACCGGGCGACGAGGGATCGATCGTGCCGTAGCCGGTAGCGCTTCGAGACGCCACGGGCGCGGAGCGGGGCTGCGCTCAAACCAGGTCAGCGAACTCGTCGGCCCGGGTGTGGTAGGCGATGCCACCGAGGACCACAAGCGCAGCGGTGATCGCCGCGCTGATCGCAACCGCCTGTCCATCCATGGGGCGGCCGATGAGCGACCAGCGGAACACCGCCAGCACGCCGGTCATCGGATTCCACCGCAGCACCTCGGCCAGCCTCGGGCTGCGTCCGGCTGGGTCGTAGGCGATGGGCGTGATGTACACCGCCGCCGTCAGGACGACGTCGAGGAGGTAGCGCACGTCCCGAAAGGCTGGATGGAACGCGCCGAGCAACATCCCAAGCCCGAGGATCAGCAGCGCCTCGAACCCAAGTGCGACGGGCAGGACCAGCAACCGGAGCGAGGCCTCGTGGGCGAGAACTGCGCCGGCAACGAGGACCGGCACGCCACAGGCGAACCCAATGATGGCAGTGCCGGCGGCCGAAGCGGGGAACACGATCTTGGCCACCGCGACCTTCTTGAGGAGACTGGCGTTGTCGAGCGCCGCTGTTAGCGATGTGGTCGTGCCTTGCGCGAAGAACGCCCACGGGAAGATGCCGCTGAGGACGTACATGGGATAGTGCTGGATGCCGGTCGATGCGTCGAAGGCGACGCTGAACACGACCGCCATCACCGTCGCCTGGGCGATGGGCTGCACGAGCGCCCACGCGACGCCGAACAGTGCTCGCTTGTAGCGGACCTGGAAGCCCTTCTTGGCCAGGATCCAACTGAGATCGATGGTGGTGAGGATCGTGGTCATGCGCTCGGGCCGCGCGCAACAGCCCGTTCATGCATCCCTTGACACCATAGCGGCGCTCGCCACGGCCTTCATGGGCGATGCACACCCGGCGCATCCGGTCCCCGCACCGCCGACCCACCCCGTAGGGTTGGCGTCCGTGGAGAGCGCACCGCCGGTGGTTGAGTTGCGCGGCGTGGCCAAGAGGTGGGGCTCGACGCAAGCGCTCACCAGCGCCACGTTCTCCGTCGGCAAGGGCATCACAGGGCTGCTTGGCTCAAATGGAGCGGGCAAGACGACGACCCTCACGTTGCTCCTCGGGCTGCACGAGCCAGACGCGGGCACGGTCAGGGTCCTCGGCGTCGACCCGGTAGCCGCAGGTCCGATGGTCCGTGCCCGGATCGGCTATGCCCCAGAGCACGACGGCCTGCCGCCAGACGTCGCCGCCCAAGACTTGGTTCGCCACCTCGCTGAGGTGCACGGCATCCCCCGCCGAGTGGCCACGGCCCGGGCTTCAGATGCGCTGTACGAGGTGGGACTCGGCGAGGAGCGCTTCCGGCCGGTGGGCACCATGAGCACCGGCCAACGGCAACGGGTCAAGCTGGCAGCCGCCATCGTGCATGATCCCGCGCTCGTCCTGCTCGACGAACCGACGAACGGCCTCGACCCCGTCCAGCGGGAGCAGATGCTCGGCCTCATCAGCCACGTGGGCCACGACCTCGGTCTCGACATCATCTTGTCGAGCCATCTGCTCGACGAGGTCCAGCGCATCGCAGACGCAGTCGTCATCATCGACGGGGGCCGCGCGGTGGTCGACGGGCGGCTCGAGGATCTGCGCAAGGGCGGAGAAGCGGAGCTGCTCGTCGAGCTCGATCGCGCCGTCGCAGACAAGGTCGTGTCGACGCTGATGCGGCGCGGCGTGCGCGCCGACCTCGCTGGTCCTGCCATGCTCTCGTTGCGCCCCATTGATGGCGATCTCGACGCGGCCGCCGACGCGCTCCGCGATCTGCTGGCGCGCAGAGGCGTCGGTCTGCGCTCGCTGCGCCCTCGGTCGCGCACGCTTGAGGACGTGTTCCTCGACGTCGACACCGGTGTCAGGGCGGACGGCCGGGCGCCCGGGGTGGCATCGCCAGCCGTCGAGCGCGACGACCACGCCACCCGGATCGCGTCATGAGCGAGGCCCGCATCTACGACCAGGGCTACCGCCGCTATGAGGGCGCGCGACTCGGCCCCCGATCTGCGGTCTTCAGCGTGTGGCGTCAGACGGTGCAGCGAATCCTGGGCCTCCGCCGATCCGCCCGCCACAAGGTGCTGCCGATCCTGGCCATCGCCATCGCCTATCTACCCGCCATCGCGTTCATCGGCATCCTCGCCCTCATCCCCGCAGGCCGTGGCGGCGACGTCCGCGCTGGCATCCCGACGTACAGCCAGTACTTCTTCTTCACCAACGCAGCCATCCTGCTCGTCAGCGTGTTCTCAGCTCCAGAGGCACTCTGCCCGGATCGTCGCAACCGCTCATTGTCGCTCTACCTGGCCTCGCCCCTGACCCGGGAGAGCTATCTCGTCGCCAAAGCCCTTGCCGTCTTCACCGTGCTCTGCATCGTTACCATCGGCCCGCTCCTCCTCCTGCTCATCGGCTATGTGCTGCAGAACCACGGCCCCGACGGACCGTTTCAGGTGCTCATCACGCTGCTCCGCATCATCGGGGCGGGCGCAGCGGTGTCGGCGTTCGCGACGGCGTTCTCGCTGGCAGTGTCGTCGCTCACCGACCGACGCGGCCTCGCAACCGGTGCAGCACTCATCGCATTGATGACCACCCACGCCGCGGCTGGTGTGCTCGCATTCGGCCTGCGCCTCTCCCGCACGGCCGGGCTGCTGTCGCTGCTCATCGCGCCGTTCGAGTTGGCCAGTCGAATCTTGAAGGCTCCTGCCGGCGGACTCGCCCTCGCCGGCGTCCCCACTGTGACCGTCGCCGCCGCGGTTGGCGCGTGGACGCTCGCGTGCGGCCTGCTCGTCTGGGCGCGCTACGCGGCGCTTCGGGTCACGAGATGACCGACCTCGCCACCCCCGCGGCTCCCGCGGCCGCTGCCGTCTCAGCCACGGCGGTGCCCGCTGCCGGGTCCACCATCGTCGTCGACGGGCTGAGCAAGTGGATGGGACCCGTGGTGGCACTGTCCGAGGTGAGCTTCTCGCTCGGCACCGGGGTCCACGCGCTGCTCGGCCCGAACGGCGCAGGGAAGTCGACGCTGCTACGTGCCATGTGTGGTCTCACGTCGCCATCGCAGGGCACGGTGCGCGTGCTTGGCGCCGACCCCCGCACCAACCTCGCGGTGCGTGCCCGCATCGGCCTGGTTCCCCAGCAAGACCAGTTGTTCGAGCCGCTGTCCGCAGTCGAGCACGCCCAGCTCGCGGCCCGACTCCACGGCGTAGCCGACGTCGCCGGCGCGGTAGCAGCTGCCATGGCCCACGTCGATCTGCCACTCGATGACGTTCGGCCGTTGCGGACCTACTCCAAGGGCATGCGCCAACGGGTCAAGGTGGCCATGGCCCTCGTCCACGACCCTGCCGTGATCTTCCTCGACGAGCCCCTTGAGGGCCTCGACCCTCGCCAGCGGCTTCGCATGATCGAGCTGTTCAGCGACCTCGGTGCCAGTGGTCGAACCGTCGTGGTGTCCAGCCACGTGCTGGACGAGGTCGAGCGCTTTGGGTCGTCGGTGCTGGTGGTAGCGAAGGGCCGACTCGCTGCCCAGGGAGACTTCCGCCTCATCCGCGACCTCATGGACGAGCGCCCGCACCGCCTTCGCATCACCACCGATCAGCCCGCCGCACTTGGGGCGGGCCTCCTCGCGGCCGGCACCGTCGTCGGCGCCTACGTCGAGCGCGTCGATGCCCTCCTCATCGACACCGTCACCATCGCGTCTGCCCGCCAGTCGATCGTGCAGGTGGCCGCGGCGGCCGGCGCCCACCTCCGCGGCGTCGAGCCGCTCGACGACGATCTCGACTCCGTCTTCCGGTACTTGGTCGGGCCCGCGGCCCGTGGTCGAGCGGATGCAGGGAACCAGCATCGAGGCGACCGCATGAGCAACGGCGGGCGCTGATGCGAGACTTCCTCACGTCGTATCGGCTGCTGTTGCGCCTCGTCCTTGGCAAGGCCCGCCTCATCGCTCTGGGGGGCCTCGGCGCCCTCGGCCTCCTCATGGGCGTAGCCCTGCGCGGCTCTGGTCGCCCCGCCAAGGAGCAGGCGGACGCCATCTCGCGACTCCTCGTCGGTGGCTTCGGCATGAACCTGGTCGTGCCCATCACGGCACTCGTCTTCGCGTCTGCGGTGCTCGGAGACCCCGCGGAGGACAAGACCCTCGTGCACCTGTGGCTCACCCCCGTCCCCCGCTGGCGGATCACCATTGCCGGCACCCTCGCGGCGTTCTCCGTGGCCGGGCCGGTTGGCGTGCTTCCGCTGCTTGGCGGTGTCGCACTCGCCGGAGGGTCGTTGCGCCTCGTGCTCTCCACCGCGCTCGGGGCCGCGCTCGCATCCGCGGCGTTCACCACGGCGTTCGTGTGGCTCGGCCTCCTCGTCCGCAGGGCACTTCCGTGGGGTGGCGCCTACCTGTTCATCTGGGAGCTGGCCGTCGCCCGCCTCGCCAGAGGTGCAGCCCGGTTGTCCATCACCATCCACGCCCGGTCGATCATCGCTCACCTCGCCCATCTTGAGCCGCCCCGCAACCAAAGCAGTTCGGTGCTTGCGTTCTCGGTCCTCGCCTCCATCATCATCGGCTCTCTCGGCATCACCACATGGGCGCTGCGACGCGTCGATGTCGCGTGAGCCACGCCGCGGTCGTCGGCCGCGATCGTCTGTCTGCCTGGCGCTGATGCGCGCCGCGTCACTGGCCGCCTCCGTGTCCGGCTGCGGCGACTCGAAGCAACCACGCGGGGCGGTCCCCTTCACCCAGGCCGCCGTGCAGGGGGTCATCCGTGACGACCTCCTGGGCCGTGCCGCTGCCCTCGCCCCTGGCGCTGTCCGATGCAGCGCGCTCCCGAGCCGGGCCGGGGGCACTGCCCAATGCACCGTCTCGTTGGCCGATGTCGATGTGAGCTACCTCGTCACCCGCACCGCACGGGGATTCAGTGCGGTCCCCTCCGAGCCCATTCTCGACGTGGCATCGAGCGCAGCAGCCCTGCGAAGCTCGCTCATCAAGGACTCTGTCGATCCGATCGATCCTGCCGTCGACTGCGGCCAAGCGAAGGTCGTACAGGCACCCCCTGGGACCGAGACCGCCTGCACGGTCACGGGCGCGGGTCCACTGACGCGCACCTTCATCCTCGCGATCGGGCCCGAGGGCGTCGCCCGTGCGGAGGAACGCAGGGTGACCCGGCCGTGACATGGCGCGCCCGGCGCTCGCGTGCGCTGGTCGCGCTCGCGCTGGCGGCTGGCCTCGCGGCCTGCACCACGTCTGCAACTGACGTAGCCGCGGCGCTGACAACGCGGGTGCGAACCCAGGGCATCCCGGCTCGGTCCAGTCGATGCGATCGATCGGGCCGCGTCGCCAAGGGCCAGCGCCTGCAGTGCACCGCCGATGTCGCGGGGGTGCCCGTGCCGTATGAGGTGATCATGACCAGCGCCCGCAGCTTCCAAGCTCGACCCACCGTCGCGGTCATCGCCAAGGCAGATCTTGAGGCGCGCCTCGTCGAGCAGACAAGGGATTCAACGGGCCTGTCCGCCGTCGTCCGGTGCGGTCCAGCGCCGGTGCAGACCTCCGCAACGCTTGGCCAGGCTGGGTGCACGGCGATGTTCGATGCCACGACCGTGCCGCTGGTCGTCACCGTCGCCGACGGCAACCGCTTCACCTCTGCATTCGGCCAGCCCGTGCTGATCGCCGATCAGGCAGAGCACTCCCTCGCCCAACAGCTGGCCGCAGACACAGGCCGCACCGCCATCATCGACTGCGGGGCGGCTGCGGTCGTGGTCGTGCCCGCCGGTGGCACGGCCCCGTGCACGTATCGGCTCGACGACGGCCGGAGCGGCACACTCGCAGTGGCCGTCGACTCGGTCGGCCTCCCTTCGATCGCGTCCGGCCCCTGAAATCGAGAGCCCTTACCCCGCCGGGCGTCAGGCTTGGCTGGCGCCGCGCCGTTCACGCAGCAACCCCGCGAGCGCTTTGCCGTCTGCTTTGCCCTGGGTCGCCTTCATGATCTGCCCGGTGAACATGCCTGCGACCTTGTCGTTGCCTGCGACGTAGGCCGCCCAGTCGTGCGGCCTCTGAGCGATGAGCTCGTCGAGTGCTGCGGCGAGGGCATCGGCACCGAGGGCCTCATACCCGAGGGATGCCGCGATCGCAGCCGGGTCGCCTCCCTCTGCGACGAGGTGTTCGAGCACCTTCTTGGCCTGGGTCGCGGTGAGCGCGCCGCCGACCTCAAGGCCGACCAACGCCGCGAACGCGTTGGCATCGACCACGGCATCGATCGGCAGGTCGTTGACGGCCCGGTTGAGCGCGGTGCGCCCGGCATTGCCACCCGCCGCCGCGGCACCAAGGACGAGGTCGTCCAGCGCTCTGGCCACAGCAGCCACCACGGCGTCGGAGTAGAGATCGGCACCGGTTGCAGCCGCAAGGCGGATGCGACGGTCGGCCGGCAGCGGCGGCAGGGCGCCGGTCACGGCCGCTACCCACTCCGGATCCGGTGCCAGCGGGACGAGGTCGGGCTCGGCAAAGTACCGATAGTCGTCGGCTTCCTCTTTGCGGCGCCCGTCCCTGGTCCGACCGCCCGCCTCGTCCCAGTGCCGTGTCTCCTGCATGACCGTGCCGCCATCGTCCAACAGCTGCGCCTGACGGACCGCTTCGTACTCGATGGCACGGCCAAGGCTGCGCAACGAGTTGAGGTTCTTTATCTCGCAGCGGGTGCCGAACGCGTCGCGCCCGATCGGGCGAATGCTCACGTTGGCGTCGACCCGCATCGAGCCCTCCTCCATCTTGCCGTCCGAGGCGCCCACCGCGACCAGGATGGAACGCAGCTCTGACACGTACGCACGAGCGTCGTCCGAGGTGCGCAGGTCGGGGCCTGACACGATCTCGACGAGCGGCACGCCGGCGCGGTTGTAGTCGACCAGGCTGTGGGTGGCGTCGTTGATGCGTCCCGCGCCACCGACGTGGGTCGACTTGCCGGTGTCCTCCTCCATGTGGGCTCGCTCGATGCCGACCCGGTGCCCGGAGGGCAAGAGCAACGAACCGAGCACGTTGATCGGCTCGTCGTACTGCGTGACCTGGAAGTCCTTCGGCATGTCCGGATAGAAGTAGTTCTTCCTGTGGAACACGCTCGGCCGGATGTCGCAGCCGAGCGCGGCGCCGATGCGCATGGCCAGCTCGACGGCCTGGTGGTTGAGCACCGGGAGCGAGCCGGGCAGCGCCAGGCACACCGGGCAGACGTTGGTGTTCGGCTCAGATCCGAACTGGTTGGGACAACCGCAGAACAGCTTGGTGGCGGTCTTGAGCTCGCAGTGGACCTCGAGTCCGATCACGAGGTCCCAGCGCGTGAGGTCGAGGCTCATGCCGCCACCCCCTCCCCGATTGCGGCGGGTCCAGCGACGGCGCCAGCGAGGGCGGCGCGCTCGTGCTCCGCGGCGACTCGGAACATGACGCCCTCGCCGAGGGCGGGTGCCAGCACCTGCACCCCCACGGGGAGGCCGTGATCGCCGGTGCCGAACGGCACGCTCATGGCTGGATGGCCTGCGAGGTTGGAGGGGATGGTGCACACGTCGTTCATGTACATGGAGAGGGGGTCGGCCGTCTTGGCCCCAAGTGCAAACGCGAC
>JAYUDU010000420.1:0-3913 GCA_043739605.1 Acidimicrobiales bacterium
CGAGCTCTGCTGCCGCGTCGATGATGTCGGGGGCGAGGAGACGCACCGATCCCTCGTCGATGATCTCGACCAGTCCGAGCCGGACGGCCTTGGGCATGAGCGGTGCGACAGTTGACAATCCGCCAAGACGTCCTGCCAGTGACGCAATGCTCATGACGACCGGCATGGGAGGTTTGAAGGGGCCGACGAGCGACCGCGCCATGCCGCCAAGGTCCGGGTCACGGTGAGCTTGAACGGCCATCGCGATGGCCGTGAGGTTCAGCCCTCGATCTTGTAGTCGTCGGATCAGCTCGAGACGAAGCACGTGGGCTTGGTCGTAGTAGCCCGTCCGCCCGTCGAGGGTCGGGGCCGGCAGTAGACCGCGGGTCTGATGGGCGCGGATCGTCCGCGTCGTCATGCCAACGCGATATGCGAGCTGGTCGACCGTGAGACGCACCACGTCGCCTTCTTGCGGCCCCATACCTTCTATATGCGTCGCGTTCACCGAGGATGAGGGTACGCCTCGAGCCCTCTCGAATGGGGAGAAATGGCCGTGACTCTTGGCCGTGACGCCCGCCGGTGACGCCTGCCACATCCCGCCACCCCGTGCCTCCGTGCCCGACCAGACGTGGTGTGCACGCACGCTCCCTGGCTCGATAGGTTGCCGGGCATGACGATGCTCTACAGACGGATCGGCCGTTCCGGCCTCAAGATCTCCGCACTCTCCTTTGGCTCCTGGGTGACCTTCGGCCCCCAGGTCGACACCAACCTCGCCGTGGAGTGCCTCGACGCCGCGAAGTCACACGGCGTCAACTTCTTCGACAATGCCGAGGCATACGCCGGTGGCGAGTCTGAGCGCATCATGGGAGCAGCCTTCAATGAGCTGGGTTGGAACCGGGCCGACTACGTCGTCTCGACCAAGGTTTTCTGGGGCCTTCGTGATGGCGTCGTCAACATGAAGAACACCCTCAACCGCAAGTACCTCATGCACTCCATCGATGGCTCTTTGGAGCGTCTCGGGCTGGAGTTCGTCGACCTGCTCTACTGCCACCGTCCAGACGCGGAGACGCCGATCGAAGAGACCGTCTGGGCGATGTCCGACATCATCGCCGCCGGCAAAGCGTTGTATTGGGGCACGTCCGAGTGGAGTGCAGACGAGATCCGCGCCGCCTGCGAGATCGCCGACCGCCATCACCTGCGCAAGCCGGTGGTCGAGCAGCCGCAGTACAACCTGCTGCACCGGACCCGCGTCGAGGTCGAGTACGCCCGGCTCTACGAAGACCAGGGCATCGGGCTGACGACCTGGAGCCCGCTGTCCAGCGGTCTGCTGACCGGGAAGTACCTCGATGGCGTACCGGAGGGCAGCCGGGGCGCGCTCGAGGGCTACGCGTGGCTGCAGCCCGGCCTCACCAACGAACGTGCCAGCACGCGCGTGCGCGCCCTGAAGGACGTCGCTGACAGCCTCGATGTGCCGCTCGCGCAGCTCTCGATTGCGTGGTGCGTCCTCAACCCGCACGTCTCTTCCGTCATCACTGGCGCGTCGCGCGTCAGCCAGGTGCACGAGAACATGGCCGCCATCGATGTGCTGCCGCTCCTCACGCCAGAGGTCGTTGAGCGGATCAACGCCGCCATCAAGTAGGGCCACGGCCCAGAGGGGGTCATCCCCTCTGGGGCGGCTGCGCGGCGGCGGGGTCGTCTGGCCAGCTGTGCTTGGGATATCGGCCCGCCATGTCCTTCTTCACGTCTTTCCACGAACCTGCCCAGAACCCAGGCAGGTCGCCAGTGATCTGAATCGGTCGGCCGGCAGGTGACAACAACGTGACGACGATGGCCACGGCTCCTTCGACCACGGTCGGGTGGCTTCGGAGGCCGAACAGCTCCTGCACCCGGGCCGAAACGGACGGGAGTCCATCGGTGTAGTCCAGTGCCACGGCGCGCCCACTCGGGAGGGTCAGCTTCGTGGGAGCGAGACGATCGAGGTCGACGAGGCGGCGGTGGTCCAGCCTCCCCCGCAGGATCGCGGCGAGGTCGACGTTAGCGAGGTCGGCTCGGCCGATGGCACCGGCGAGGAGCGGACAGAGCCAGTCGTCGACGTCATGCATCAGGCCATCGTCGGTGAGGTTGGGCCAGTTCTGGCCTGGTCGATGCTGTGCGACGAACGCCACGCGAGCGCGCAGTTCGTCGGCGCGCTCGGGCGCGCCCAAGACGTTCAGACCCTTCGTCTTGACCCGAGCGACCAATGCGGCGGTGGTCGAAGGCCCTGGTGTTGGTCGACGCTCAGAGGTGCCGAGGTCGAGGCTGCCGAGGCGTCGTTCGACGCGGGCCACCAACTCGTCCCGCTTCTCGTCCCACACCAGCGAGGAGCGCTCCTCGATGGCCGGGTCGGCGGCAACGAGCACCTCGACATCGATCGGATCGAGCACGGCGGCCATGCGGATGCGGGCGTCCTTCGCCACCTTGCCCCCAGCACGTGACGCGCCGGGGCGCGCGCCCCCGTCGACGTCGGCGGCGACGATCCACTGCACCGTCGAGACGGGGTCCTTCTGAGGCACCCAGCCGCCCGCTCCGAGGCGCATCCGGAAGCGAGCACCGCCGCGAGCCTGGGCAACTCGGTCGGGGAAGGCGAGCGCGGTGACGCGGCCGATGGACGAAGGGTCGAGGGGTCCGCCGTGTGATGTCGGGTCGTCGTCCGCACGAAGCCCTGCCCGACGGGCGAGATCCTTGGCCCGGTCCCTGGTGGCACGGACGGCCCTGATGTCGGCTTGGGGATGCCTCGCCCGGGGGTCGGCCAGCAGGTTGATGCGATCGGCGAGGTCAACCGGCAGGTCGTCGGGCCGCCCCCGCAACACGTCGCGCTCCTCGAGCAGCGCCGCGACCATGCATGCGACCCAGCCATCACCTGCGACCATCCCCGGACCGTTCTCGACGGCGAGCGCGACCATGCGTGCGAGCCGAGGATGGAGGGGCAGCTCAGCGACGCGCTTGCCGGTCGCGGTCGGTCGATCCGGATGGTCGCTCGTCGCTGGTTCGATCAAGCCGAGCGTGCGCAGCAACGTGCGGGCCTCGTCCAGGGCACGCTTGGGTGGACGGTCTAAGAAGCGCAGGCTCTCTCCGCTCGGGTCCCCCCAGGTGGCCAGCTCGATGGCGAGGCCTGCGAGGTCGACCGCGGTGATCTCAGGATCGGCGTAGGGGCGGCGTGCCGCGTGCTCGATCTTCGACCACTGGCGGTAGGCCACTCCTGGCGCCAGCCGTCCGGCGCGCCCGGCGCGCTGGTCGCTCGACGCTCGGGACGCCGGGCCGGTGGTCAGGCGGGTGAGACCCGTGCGGGCATCGAAGCGCGGCGACCGGGCGAGTCCAGCGTCGACGACGATGGTGACGCCCTCGACGGTGAGGCTCGTTTCGGCGATGTCGGTGGCGAGGACGACCTTGCGCCGGCCCGGTGGTGATGGAACGAGTGCGAGATCCTGGTCGGCGATGGGCAGCGCGCCGTACAGCGGCCGCACGTCGATGTCGGCGAGCGAGAGGTCCACGAGCGCATCCTGGGTGCGGCGGATCTCCCCCGCGCCGGGCAGGAAGACCAGGACATCGCCGTCGGTCACCTCTGACAACGCCCGGCGGATGACGTCGGGCGTGGCGTCGTGCACGCGCACGGTCTTGGGCGGGGGCGCCCAGCGGATCTCGATCGGGAAGGTCCGGCCCTCACTGGTGGCGATCGGGGCGGGCTCGTCGTCCGGCCCTGCGAGCAGCCTGGCGAAGCGATCCCCGTCCAAGGTGGCCGACATCACCAAGATGTGAAGGTCTGGGCGCAACGCACCGCGTGCATCGAGTGCGAGCGCCATGCCCACGTCGGTCTGCAGATTCCGTTCGTGGACCTCGTCGAAGATGACGAGGCCGACGCCGGCGAGCTCTGGGTCGCGTTGCAGGCGTCGGGTCA
>JAYUDU010000421.1:0-9833 GCA_043739605.1 Acidimicrobiales bacterium
GGCTTCAACGTCATCGCCACCGCCAACGATCGTGACCGCGGCGTCAACGACCTGTCGGCCGCTTTGCGGCGGCGCTTCGCGACGGTCGTATTGCCCCTGCCGGCGACGCTTGAGGAGGAGATCGAGATCGTGCGCACCCGCGTGGCCGCTACGGCTCCGGCGATCGCTGCCGTCGCGCCGCCACCCGCGCTCGAGGAGATCCGTCGCGTCGTGACGATGTTCCGCGAGCTGCGGTCGGGGCGCACCGAAGACGGTTCGGCGCGACTGAAGGCACCGTCGGCGACGCTCTCGACGGCCGAGGCGATCGCGGTGATCTCTTCTGGTGTTGCGATGGCGGTGCATTTTGGCGATGGCACGCTCGGCGCCCCAGAGCTGGCGGCTGGCATCACGTCAGCGGTCATCCAGGACCCGACCGCAGACACGATCGTGCTGCGCGAGTACCACGAGGCGGTCGTGAGGGATCGGCCCGGATGGGCGGACCTCTACCGATCGCTGCGCGAGCTGGTCTGAGGATGGCCGGAGGGACCGGTGCCCTGTGGCCGCTGGGCATTCGCCACCACGGGCCAGGGTCGGCGCGCTCTGTGGTTCGCGCGCTGGATGGCATCCGTCCCGATCACATCCTCATCGAGGGTCCTCCCGAGGCCACATCGTTGGTGCGCTTTCTGGCACACGTCGATCTCGTGCCTCCGGTCGCCGTGCTCGTGCACCTCGCCGACCGCCCGACCGTTGCCGCGTTCTGGCCGTTCTCCGCATCGAGCCCAGAGCTCGCCGCGGCGCGTTGGGCGCTCGATCGCGGGGTGTCGGTCGCATTCGCCGATCAGCCGACCGGCCCCCGTCTGGCCCGCCGACTGATCGAGGACCTTGCCGCTGACCGGTGCCGCGTCGGACCCCAAGCCGGCCCGAGACCCCGAACCGGGGTGGCGGCGGACCCGATCCGTGCGCTCGCCAGCGCCGGTGGTCATCAGGATCCAGAGCGGTGGTGGGAGGACCTCGTCGAGGCGCGTGGCTGCGACGACGCCGACCTCTTCGACGCGGTAGCAGAGGCCATGGCAGCACTGCGCGACCACCGACCGCACGACGATGAGGAGGCGGTCCGCGAAGCCTCGATGCGCCAGGCCGTGCGGGCCGCATGGAGGCTCGGCGCGCAGCGGGTCGCCTTCGTGTGTGGTGCGTGGCACGTGCCGGCCCTGACCGAACCACTGCCCCCGGCGCGCGTCGACACTGCGGCGCTGAAGGGGCTGGCCAAGGCCAAGGTTGCGGCATCCATGGTCCCGTGGTCCAACGGCCAGCTCGTGGGGGGAGCGGGGTATGCGGCCGGCGTCGAGAGCCCCGGCTGGTACGCGCACCTGCACGAGCATCCGATCGACCCCGTGGCGCCATGGATGGCACGAGCGGCCTGGTCGCTCCGGGCGCGCGGCATCGACGTGGCGCCTGCGTCGGTCATCGATGCCGTCCGACTTGCGCATGCCACAGCTGCGGTGCGTGGTCGTCCGCTCGCCGGCCTCGGCGAGGTGCAGGACGCGGCGCGCGCCGCGTTGTGCGGGGGCCTCGATCGCCAGCTCCGGGTGCTGCACGACGAGATGGTCATCGGTCGGGCGGTCGGGCGGGTGCCGGATGGGGTGCCGACGACGCCTTTGGTCGCCGATGTGCGGGCGACGGTGAAACGGCTTCGTCTCAAGCTCGAGGAGGTGAGCCGGGTGCTCGAGTTGGATCTGCGTGCCGAGGCCGGAAAAGCGCGGAGCCACCTGCTGCACCGTCTTGGGCTCCTCGGCGCGCCCTGGGGCACATCAACCGAAACCGCCGCAGGCTCGATGGGAACGTTCAAGGAGGCGTGGAGCATCGCGTGGTCACCGGAGCTCGAGCTGGTGCTCGTCGATGCATCGCGGCGCGGTTCGACGCTTGTGGAAGCGGCGAGCGACCTCGCCGTCGAGCTGGCGTGGTCCGGCTCTGGGCTCACGCAGCTCACTGCGCTGGTCGAGCAGACCTTGCTCGCCGACCTTCCCGATGCCACGGTGCACGTGGTTGCTGCGCTCGAGGTGAACGTGAGCGTGGGCGCCGACGTGCCACAGCTGCTCGCAGCGCTGCCAGCTCTGGTGCGGCTCTCCCGATACGGCTCCGTCCGCCGGGCGGATGCCGACACCGTCACCCACGTGATCGCCAGCATGGCCGAGCGGGCCTCCGTCGGCCTGGCCCTCGCCGCACGCGGGATCGATGCGACGGCCGGCGCGCTCCTGGCAGACGCCCTTCGGGCGGCGGATGGCGCGCTGGGCACCTACGACGATGCACGTCTGCTGGGCGCTTGGCATGCCGCCGTGGGGGCCGTTGGCCGTGACCAGGGTGCGGAGGGCAACGTTGCCGGCACCGCGACGCGCCTGTGCCTCGACGCCGGCGAGCTCGACCAGATGAGCGCGGCCATCCGCGTCGCATCCGCGCTGTCGGTCGGCGTCGATCCGCAGAGCGCCGCCGCGTTTGTCGAAGGGTTCCTCGCTGGCCCCGGTCTCCTGCTCGTCCACGATGACGAGCTGTTCGCCGTGGTCGATGGATGGCTGTGTGCGCTGCCCTCCGAACGGTTCGACGAGGTCCTGCCACTGCTGCGGCGGACGCTGGCCCGCTTCGCCCGACCAGAGCGCGCCGCGGTTGGCGACCGCGTCCGACGGGGCGCGGACGCTGCATCCATGCGGCGAGCCGGCGCGCCCCTCGACGCGCGACGCGTGGCCCTGACCGGGCCGGTCCTCGCTGCCGTCACGGGTGTCGCCGCGCTGGGCCGACGGTGGCCGGCGTGACCGACCTCGATCGTCCTGCGCACGCGGTGGCCACGCCCGAGCGCGCCCGGCGGTGGCGTCTCGCGCTCGGTGCGGCGGCCGATGACGCGGCAGGCGGCGACGCCGCCCGGCCGGCGCTCTTTGCGCTCGACGACCGCGACGCCAAGGCCGATGGAGCGCTGGCGAAGCTCTACGAATCGGAGCGTCGTGGTGGGCTCGGCGGCAGTCGGCCCGACATCGCCCGGTGGCTTGGCGACATCCGCGAATGCTTCCCGTCGACCGTCGTCCAGGTCATCCAGCACGACGCCATCGAGCGGCTGGGTCTGCGCCAGCTCCTGGCCGAGCCAGAGCTCCTCAACAGCCTTGAGCCGGACGTCGGCCTCGTCACCGACCTCCTCGCGCTCGGCTCACTGCTCCCCGACGCCGCGCGCGAGACGGCGCGGTCGATCGTTCGAAGGGTCGTGTCCGAGCTTGAGCGCAAGCTGGCGCGTCGCCTGGTTCCTGCCGTCATTGGGGCGCTCGATAGGTCGCGGCGCACCCGTCGACCCCGACAGGCAGCAGACATCGACTGGGACCGGACCATCCGCGCCAACCTCGATCGGTACCAACCCGAGACGGGCACGATCGTGCCGGAACGCCTCATCGCCAACGCCCGTCGCCGCCGCGGCGGCCGCCTGCGCGACGTCGTCATCGCCCTGGACCAGAGCGGGTCGATGGCGCCGTCGCTCGTGCATGGTGCGGTGTGCGCATCGGTGCTCGCCGGTGTTCGCAGCGTCCGCACCAGCCTGCTGGTGTTCGATACCCAGGTCGTCGACCTCACCGAGCTGCTGCCCGACCCCGTCGAGGTCCTGTTCGGCACCCAGCTTGGCGGCGGCACCGACATCGCCGGCTGCGTCGCCCACATCGAGATCCTCGTCGAGCGGCCGTCCGACACCCTCATCGTCATTGTCACCGACTGCTTCGAGGGTGGTGATCAAGAGGCGCTGCTGGATCGCCTCGGCCGTCTGCACCACGCGGGAGCCACCGTCATCGTGCTCCTCGCGTTGGGCGACGGCGGAGCGCCTGCGCACGACGGGGAGGTCGCCGGCGCCATCGCGTCCCTCGGCATCGCAACCTTCGCATGCACCCCCGACGCGTTTGCGGACATGGTCGCGTGCGCCATCGAGCGCGGCGACGTGGCCGCCTGGGCCGACCGCGCCGGCTTCGTCGTCACCCGCAGCGGGGAGTGACGTTGATTGTTCGCAGGCTTTGACAGCGCTTTGAAGGAGAGGTTCGGGCGTCAAGGAGGTCCGCAACACCGTCCGGGGCAATCTCCAGCGTCTGCGTGATGGCGGCGTCCTTGAGATCATGGACGCAAAGGTCGGTACCGCCTCGTGCGGTGACATCGGCCGGACTGTCAGTCGATGCTGCCGCGTGGCACGACCCATCGGGTCGGCTGTCCCGTCACCTCGGCGATGAGGTCGAAGTCCCCGTCGTAGTGAACGACCGTCGCGTTGACCGCTTCGGCGGATGCCGCGATCAGAAGGTCTGGGACCTTGCGGCCCTTCAACCCGCGGTCCGCGAGGCGCCGCTGAACCTCCTTGGCCCGCTGCACGCATGCCGCTGACAGCGGCACCTCAACGAAGACTTCTAGCTCGTGAAGCATCGCGTCCCACTCGACCGCATTTCGCGCGCTGAAACCGATCTCAAGGTCGGACACGACCGATCGGACGAGAACGACACCTCTGCGTTGGATCGCCGCTTGGATCGTCGGCTTCCGCAGGCGCGTGATCACGCTCGTCTCGACGAGATCGACGCTGGTCACCACGCGTCCTCGATGTCGTCGAACACGCCCTCGGCCGAGCGTGCCGCGAAGTATTCGATGGCGCGCCTGACCGCTTCGGTCTTGGCTTGCACGGTGGCGGCGAGTGCTGCGTTCACCGTGTCCTTCATCGTCCTCGTTCCACAGATGAGGCGAACGTGTTCCAGCAGTTCCTCATCAATGTCTATGAGATGCTTCGCCATGTCGCAGAGGATAGCCAATCGGCGATCGGCGGGTCACTCCGGTTCCGGCGCGCCGAACGCGACGAAGCCCGGGCGGATCGCCCGGGCTCGGTGCGGAAGGCTGGTTCGAGCGACGTCGTCGCCCGAGCGGATCAGACCTTGGCGACCTTGCGCTGGGGCTTGGTGACCTTGCCCGACTTGATGCACGTGGTGCACGCCTGGACGCGCTTCGGCGTGCCGTTGACGAGGGCGCGGACGCGCTGGACGTTCGGGCTCCAACGGCGCTTGGTGCGCACGTGGCTGTGGGACACCGTCATGCCGAAGGACGGCTTCTTGCCGCAGAGCTCACATACCGCTGCCATCAGAGGAACCTCGTTGGGGAATGGACCGCATGGCCCGGACGAACAACCGATGTGCTCCGTACGACCAGCGGCCGGGGCACGAGGCAGGCAAGTTAGCATCGCATTCCCATGGAGCACGAAGCGGCCGTCGCGACCCTTGATGCGGCTGGGCTGCGTGACGCCATCCTTGCGTTCGCGGAGGCGCTCCGCGCCTGCAAGTCGGTGCTCAATCGGCTGAACGTCTACCCGGTGCCCGATGGCGACACCGGCACCAACATGACCGGCACGGTCGAGCAGGTCGTCGCAGAGCTGGCCCCGTTTGCCGACGTGGCCCCCGGCAATCTGTCCATGGCCGACGTCTGCAAGGCCATCGCCCACGGCAGCCTCATGGGAGCACGCGGCAACTCCGGCATCATCCTGTGTCAGGTCCTTCGCGGGTTCGTCGAGGTGGCTCGCAACCACGAGGTGCTCGATGCGGCCACGGTCGCCGCCGGCCTCGCTCTGGCCTCCGAGCAAGCAGACGGCGCCGTCGCGAAGCCGATCGAAGGCACCATCCTCTCCGTCGTCCGTGCGGCCAAGATGGCCTCGGCAGACGCTGTTGCCGCGGATGCAGCCGTCACTCTGGTGGACCTGCTCGCCGCCAGCCGATTCGCCGCGGTGGCTGCCGTGGCTCACACCCCCGAGCAGCTGGCCGTCCTCAAGCAGGCCGGCGTGGTCGACGCGGGCGCAGCTGGCTTCTGCCTGTTTCTCGACGGTCTCCTTCACGTCGTCGCCGGCGTGCCGCTGCCCGACATCCCGCCCGTCCCCCAGTTCGCACTCGACTCGGTGGCCGACGGGCGCAGCCCCGGAGACGCGCTGATGGGCGATGTCGGCGAGGCGCCGTCCGGTCCGGATGGAGAGAAGCACGTCTCAGAGCTCCGCTACGAGGTCATGTACCTCCTCGAGGCACCGGACACCACCATTCCTGCGTTCAAGGAGGTGTGGTCGACGATTGGCGATTCCATCGTCGTGGTCGGCGGCGACGGCCTGTGGAACTGCCACATCCACTGCGACGACGTCGGCGCCGCGGTCGAGGCCGCCCTCGATGCCGGACGGCCGCGCCGCATCAAGGTGACCGACCTTCTCGATCAGGTCGAAGAGGAGCGGTGGGTCCGTGAGGCCGACCCCTCCATCGCCGGCCCGGCATCCGATGACGACCTGTCGGCGGTCCGCGTGCCGTGTGCGGTCGTGGCGGTCTGTGTCGGCGACGGCGTTCGACGGATCTTCAAGAGCCTCAAGGTCAGCCGGGTCGTGACCGGCGGCCAGACGATGAACCCATCCACAGCCGACCTGTTGGCCGCAGTCGAGGCGGCCCCGTCGGACGAGGTCGTGCTGCTGCCCAACAACAAGAACATCATCCCGGTGGCAAGGGCAGTCAACGAGCTGACCGCCAAGACGGTGCGCGTCGTCCCTACCATCGGCGTGGCCGAGGGCTTCGCGGCGCTCCTCGACTACGACCCAGAGGCCTCAGCCGACACCAACGCCGCACGCATGAGCGAAGCCGCCGAGCGGATCGTCTCCGGCGAGGTCACCCGGTCGGTGCGCAGCACCGCGTCGTCTGCCGGCCCCATCGTCGAAGGCGACTGGATCGGCATCGGCCCCGCCGGGATCACCACCGTCGCCAAAGACCTGGACGGAGCCGTGACAGCGTTGTTGGCGGCCCTGCTGACCGACGACCACGAGATCGTGACCCTCATCGAGGGTGAAGGCTCCGGGGCGGCGGAGACGCGCCGGCTCACCGAATGGATGGCAGAGCACCGATCCGATGTCGCCGTCGAGGTCCTCCACGGCGGCCAGCCGCTCTACCCCTACCTCCTGAGCATCGAGTAGCTGCCCGGGCGACACCGCTCGTCGTCTTCGGGTTCGTCGACGAGGCCGACAGGTTCACAGCGACGGCCACGCGGTGGTGCCTGGGCTGAAGCGACGCCCGTCCGGCGAGCGATGCGCGGCGCGGCTCAACAGCCGATGGCCCGATTCGCTGCGGCGCAGGCACTGCGCATCTGCTCGGCGGATGCCGAGCCGAGTCGCTTGATGAGCCGACTCCTTCGCAACAGGAAGAGGTTGTCGAAGTTCGCGACGGACGGGTGCGCGAGCCCGGCGCGCTCGTCGACGCCGACTTCGGTGGCGAGGCCGCGTTCGTTCGACGTGACCGGTGCGCCGATGACCGAGTGCAGGAGCGCGCCCATCGGGTCACGGCTCAGCACGAGCACGGGTCGGCGCTTGTCGCCGGGGATGTCGGCGAACCAGACCTCGCCGCGACGCGGCGCCGGACTCGCTGCCATCACCCGTAGAGAGCGTCGTAGTCGACGTCGTCGTCCGCGAGGTCGAACGTCACCGCGAGATCGCCGAGTTCGCCGTCACCTGGCGGGTTGGAGCGGTAGGCAGCGACGTCGCGTCGTAACTCCTCTGCTCTGACCAATCGCGTGAGTGCCAGATCGACTGCGTCGGACATCGTCGCTGGGCCGGTCAACTCCTGCGCGCGCAGCAACTGCGCCCGATCGATGGTGAGCGTTGCCTTCCGTCGCGCCATCTCCTGAGACTACCGGCGGTACGACTCTGCGGTGGTAACGGCTCACGAGGAGGGGGTCACCGTCGGCGGGCGGGTCGGCGCCCTCGGCCGGCCGAAGCGCAGGAACAGCGTCGGCAGGATCAGCAGGTTGAGGAGGGCGGAGGCCACCAGACCACCGACGATGACGATGGCGAGGGGGTACTCGATCTCTTGGCCAGGAACATCGCCCTTGAGCACCAACGGGACGAGGGCCAGCCCCGTGGCGAGACCGGTCATCAGGATGGGCGCGAGTCGTTCCTGCGCGCCCCTGATGACCAACGCCGGACCGAACTCCATTCCTTCCTCTGCCTCGAGGTGCTGATAGTGACTGATCATCATGATGCCGTTTCTCGCGACGATGCCGAGCACGGTGAAGAAGCCAACCAACGACCCGAGTGAGATCGTTCCGCCGCCGAGGAAGTAGGCCGCCAGTTCGCCCCCGATGAGAGCGATGGGCAGCATCACAAAGGCCAGAATCGCCAGCCGCCATTGTCGGAACGAGATCCGAAGAAGCAGAAAGACGCCAGCTGCTGCGAGCAACGCATACCACGCGATGTGATGCTGCGCAGCCTGCCGCTCTTGGTACTCGCCGAGCACTTCCGCGTGATACCCCTGCGGAAGTTGGACCTTGGCAACTGCTGTCTTGATGTCGCGAGCCACGGCGCCGAGGTCGCGGCCTTTGACCTCGGTTCCAACGTCGATTCGCCGGAAGCCACCCTCATGGCGGATGACGTTTGGGACCGGCTTGACCGCAACGGACGCGATGTCAGACAGACTGATCTGACCCCCTCGGGGAGTGTCGATGCGCAGCTCTTGGACCGCCTTGACGCTCTGGCGGTTTTCCTTCGTCCCCCACACGAAGACGTCGTAGGTCTTGCCGTCCTTAAACACGGTCCCGACCTCCTCGCCAGCGACCAGCGTCGACGCAGCACGTCGTACGTCGCCGGGCTTGAGACCGACTTTCTGCGCCGCCGCCAGGTCGACCTCCACCTGGACCTCCGCCACGTCTTGTTCAAACTCGACGTGGTGGTTGTGGGTGCCCTTGATCTCGCCAAGGATCTGATCGATCTCTTGGCCCTTCGCGTTGAGCGTGGCAAGGTCCGGGCCGAAGATGCGCACGACGACGGCATCCGTCGAGCCGGTGAGCACCTCCTTGGTGCGCTCCCGAAGGTATGTCTGGACGTCGTGGTAGATGCCGGGATAGCGGTCGGTGACAGCCTCGATGGCTGCAACGGTCTTGTTGTAGTTCGCGCCAGGGGCGATGCTGACCCAGCCCTCGCCGAAGTTGACGTCGTTGACCTCCTCGCCGCCAACGGCGCGCCCGATGTGGGCGCCAAAGGTCCGCACTCCGGGTACCTGCTCCAGGTCGACGGCGAGTCTGGTGGTGATGCGCGCCTCTTCCGCCGCTGACGTGCCGGGAAGGGTGATCCAATGGATGAGGAAGTCACGTTCCTTGAACGTGGGGAAGAGCGACTCGCCCAGGCGGGGCACGATCCCGGCCCCGACCGCGACGACGAGGACGGTGGCGACCATGGCGGGCAGCGGGCGCCGCACGATCGCCGCGAGGACTCGGCCGTAGCCCTGCTGCAGTACCCGCGCGACCGGCGATTCGTGCCGTTCGAGCGAAGCCCCGGGAAGAAGCAGCATCGCCAGTGCTGGGGTCAGCACCAGGGCGACCAATAGCGAGACGGTGACCGACAGCGCGTAGGCGAAGGCCAGCGGTCGAAAGAACGATCCGGTGACGCTGTCGAGGAAGAAGATGGGAGTCAGCGCTACGATCTCGATGAACGAGGCGTAGACGACCGCGCTCCGCACCTCAAGCGATGCGTCGAGGATGATGCGGCCCGTAGAGTGTTGCGTGCCGTCCAAACGACGTTGGCGGAGCCGCCTGACGATGTTCTCGATGTCAACGATGGCGTCGTCGACGATGGCGCCAATGGCAATCACGAGACCAGCCAGGATCATCGTGTTGATGGTCACGCCACGAGCGCGCAACACCAGCAGGCTCGCCATGAGCGAGACGGGGATGGTGATGATGCTGATCAGCGCGCTGCGCCATTCGAACAAGAAGACGGTGAGGACGAGCAACACCAGGAGCGATCCGAGCACGATCGAACTGGTGAGGTTGTCAACCGCGCTGTCGATGAACGATGCAGGCCG
>JAYUDU010000422.1:0-3892 GCA_043739605.1 Acidimicrobiales bacterium
AGGAACTCCTCAAGACCAAAGGCGCCACGCTCGCGACCGAGGCCGGACTGCTTGTAGCCGCCGAACGGAGCGACGGTGTTGAATGCGCCGCCGTTGACATCGACGCCGCCGGTGCGCAGCCGCTTGGCGATGGCGATGGCTCGGTCCTTGTCGCCCGCCCAGACGCCACCGGACAGTCCGTAGATGCTGTCGTTGGCGACCTCGATGGCCTCTTCTTCAGAGTCAACCGGGATGATCGACAGCACGGGGCCGAAGATCTCCTCCTGGGCGATGGTCATGTCGCGGGTGACGTTGGAGAACACCGTCGGCTTCACGAAGAACCCGGTCTCGAGGCCGTCTGGCTTGCCAAGGCCGCCGGCGATGACAGTGGCGCCTTCGTCGATGCCCTTCTGGATGTAGCTCTGCACCCGGTCCCACTGGACCTGGCTGACGAGCGGGCCAAGCTTGCTGGCCTCATCGAACGGGTCGCCGACCGTGAACTCTGCCGCGGCCTTCGCGGCGATGTCCTCGATCTCAGCAAGCTTCGAGCGGGGAACGACCATGCGGGTGAGCGCAGAGCACGTCTGGCCGGAGTTCATGAACGAAGCGCCGACGCCTGCGGTGACGGCCTGCTCAAGCGGGGCGTCCTCACAGATGATGTTGGCGGACTTGCCACCGAGCTCCAACGCGACCTTGGCGACGCGGTTGCTGCATGCGGCCGCGACGGCCTTGCCGGCGCGGGTCGAGCCGGTGAACGACACCATGTCGACGTCCGGGTGCTCGGAGATGGCCGCGCCAACGGTGGGGCCGGTGCCGGTGACGAGGTTGAAGACGCCGGCAGGCAGGCCGATGTCGTGGATGACATCGGCGAGGATGAAGGCGTTGAGCGGCGCCACCTCCGATGGCTTCAGGACGACCGTGCAGCCGGCGGCGAGGGCGGGAGCGACCTTGAGGGCGACCTGGTAGAGCGGGTAGTTCCACGGCGTGATGCAGCCGACGACGCCGATGGGCTCGCGGACGATGAGGCTGCTGCCCAACTCCTCTTCCCACTTGAAGTCGTTTGCGATGGGCACGATGTGGGTGAAGGCATCGACCGGCATGTATGCCTGGACCATGAGGGACAGGCTCTTGACCATGCCGACCTCCTGGCTGACCAGGGTGCCGATCTCGTCCATGCGGGCCATGAGGGCCTCGCCGATGCGCTGGCAGTACTTGGCACGCTCCTCGGCCGAGGTGGCGGCCCATGCCGGGAAGGCGGCCTTAGCGGCCGCGACGGCCTTGTTGACGTCGTCGGCGGAGCCGTCGGGGATGGTCCCCATGACCTCTTCGGTCGTCGAATTGATGACATCGATGGTGCCGGTGCCGGTGCTGGCGATCCATGCACCATCGACGTAGATCTTGTTGCGCTCGATCATGTGGTTCGGGTTTCCCCCCTGTCGGGACGTCGTGAGTGTCAGACGTGTGTGTGTTGTCGTGTCGAGACTACGTGGCCCTGACGCTCTCGTCATACGCGGTCCTCGGTCTGGCGGATGAAGGCCGCGTCGGCGCCGGTGACGGCTTGGCCGATGACGGACCCTGCGGTGTCCGCATCGAGTGCGATGAAGCTGGCGGTTCCGCTGCAGGCCACCTTCCCTGTGGTCGTGCTCGTGATCTGCACGGCCATCGTCAAGACCGCATCCCTTCTTTCGACCAACGTCGCCGTCACCCGGTACGGCCGACCCAGACGCACCGGCCGCACGAACTCGTGCTGGTTGGTGCGGGTCATGGCGAACACCCCGCCGACGGCGATCGTGGCCCACGCCATCGCCTCGTCCATCAGCGCCATCAGCACCCCGCCGTGCGCGCAGGCGGGCGCGCCGCTGAAGGCCTCCGTCAGGTCGATGTCGGCGAAGACGGTGCCCGCCTCGTCGTCGTGGAAGAACGGCACCCGCATGCCGTCTGCGTTCGATTCCTCGCACACGAAGCAGTTCGAGGTGAAGCCCCATGCGTCGTTGCTGAGCCGTACCAGCGCCATGGCGGCGACCGTACCCGACGCGCCGCGCCGGCGAGCCGGCTCCGGTCAACGGCCCTCGGGGGCGATCGATCAGGTGACCCGCGCCTGGCTCCGGCCGAGATGGGCGCCGGCGTCGATCACGTCAGCGATGGTCCCGATGCCACGCACGACGTCGGCGTGGGTGGTCGAGAGCGCCGCGAACCCCAAGCGGATGCTGGTGGGAGTGCGGAAGTCGGGGACGACGCCCATCTCCCGCATGGCCGCGGCGACGCCGGCGGCGGCGGCGTGGGTGACGCTGAGGTGCCCACCACGACGCGTGCCGGCGGCGGGCGAGCCCAGGTCGACGCCGCGGGGCGCCAACATCTGCGCCCATCCGGCCTGCGCCAGCCGGCCCAGCGACAACGACACGGCGCGAACTGCGTCGATTCCGGCCTGTTCGATGAGGGCAACCCCCTCGTCGACCGCGGCCAGGGCGAGCACCGGCGAGGTGCCCGACAGCCAGCCGGCAGCACCCGAAACCGCCTCGAACGGGTCGGCCATCCCAAACTGGTCAGCGTGCGCGAACCACCCTGGCAGCGGGTTCCGCAGGCCTTCGGCTGCGGCCCGAGAAGATGACACCCACAGGAATGCCGGCGCCCCAGGGCCTCCGTGAAGGTGCTTGTAGGTACATCCGACGCACAGCGCGGCGCCGGCGGCGCCGAGATCGATGGGCACCGCGCCGACCGCGTGGCTGGCGTCCCACACCACGATCGTCCCGGATCGGGCCGCGACCTCCTCCACAGCTGCGACGTCGACGAGCGCGCCCGACCGGTAGCCAACGATCGACAGCACCAGCACGCCAACATCGCCAGCGCCGAGCACTGCCTCGACGTCCTGCGGGCTGGGGCCCTCCACGGGATCACCCCCGAGATGTCGGACCACGAGGCCGTGCTCCGTCGCCACGGATGCCACGACGTAGCGATCGGTTGGAAACTCGTGGGGATCCACGGCAATCGCGGCGGAGCGCGGCCGCGCCGCCACTGCGGCCCGCACCGCCTTGTGGAGGTTGATCGTCGTCGAGTCCGCGATGACCGTCTCGCCCGCCCCCGGCGCCGCTCCGAGGCACGCCACTCCGAGACGGTCTCCAACCTCGGCGGCCCGATCGATCCAGTCATCCCACGACCTGATGAGCCCGCGGCCCCACTCTTCGCCAACCACGGTCGCGAGGCGCTGCGCAGTCGCGCGCGGCAAGCGGCCGAGGCTGTTGCCGTCGAGATAGCACAGCTCTGGCTCTGCGACGACGAAGCGGTCGTGGAACTGTGCAAGGGGGTTGTGTGCATCGAGCTCTGCGGCGCGCTCGCCGAGGCGGTTCATGACGCGACCCCGGCGACCACGACGTACGGAGCGGGCTTCGGGGGCTGCATTCCCGTAGTTTCGCCGCTATGTCGACCCCAGCCCCGACGAGCCTCTCCCTCGACCGCTTCACGACAGCTGAGACCAGCGTCCGCGGGTTCCGCCAGGTCTTCACCCACGAGGGCGTCGGCGCGGCCAAGCCCATCGCGCTCTTGGTCCACGGGTGGCCAGAGACGCGGCGGATCTGGTGGCGGTGCATCGAGCCCCTCGCCGCCGCGGGGTTCGAGGTCATCGCCCCAGACCTTCGCGGCTTCGGTGACTCAGACCTCGGCCCCGACGGCTTCGGTGACGTCGCGGCCCACGCCAACGACCTGTTGGCCCTGGTGCACGAGATCGGCGGTGGCGGCCCGGGGCGACCGGTGGTGCTGGTGGGCGGCGATCTCGGCGGACCGATCGTCCAGGACCTCTCGTTGCGTGAGCCAGACGTGTTTGATCGCATGGTGCTCTTCAACAGCCCCCTGCCCTTCGACAAAGAGGGGATGGCCGGCCTGCGCACGCGGCCTGCGATCGAAGCGGCCGACTACTTCA